>JAVBYL010000047.1 GCA_030824035.1 Humidesulfovibrio sp. | reverse complement strand
TCGCGGAAGAAGGGCTGATTGTTCACAATGCCTTGACAGCGACGCGGGCGAAAGGGTAAAGAGTTCGTCCGCGCCGGGAAGGCGCGTTTTCAAGGAGAGGTGGCCGAGTTGGCCGAAGGCGCTCGCCTGCTAAGCGGGTATGGGCCTTAAAAGCCCATCGAGGGTTCAAATCCCTCCCTCTCCGCCAGAAATTATAAAAGCCTTGTTCCACGGTATGTTGCCGGAGAACAAGGCTTTTTTCTTTTCACTGCTCCAGTACTCTGTTACAGTGGAGGTATGGAGCAGATGCCTAAACATCCGAGACTGGGCCGTCGTGGCGCGACCTATTATCACCGTGCCGCGATCCCTATCGACATCGCTGACAGCTATCCCAAGACCGAGGAAACCTTCTCCCTTGGCACCAAGGACTACCAGGAAGCCGTGCGTCGTGTGCGTGTCGCTGCTGCCGAGGTGGACCGGAAGTTCGAGGCTCATCGCAGGATGCTCGCCCAGAAGGCGAAGCCCCCGCTGAAGGAACTGTCGGATGAAGAGATCAAGCGCATCGGCGAGGTCTACTACACGTATCTCCTGGAAGAGGACGAGGCCATTCGAGCCGAGCAGTTCTCTGAAGGGGTGCGTCCGACTATCATGCTGGACGCTGATGCTGACGTGAATGAGATCATCAGCGCCCACGGGTTTCGTTCACCCAGCTTTGAGGGTTACGCCGAGGACAAAGATGCCATTGATGAGTTGACCCGCCACGACTACGCCCGTGGCAAGGTGAACTCGTTCTACAAAGGCGAGGCCGAAGAGGTGCTGACCTGGGAAGGGATCAGCGTGAACCTTGATCCAGCCTCGCCCAGTTGGCGCAAGCTGGCCCGCGAACTTCAGGCAGCCACGATCAAGGCCACCAAGGCCGTCCGCTTGAGGAACGAGGGCGAGGTAGTGGAAACGCCACGCGTCCCCGGTCTGAGGCCAGAGTCGCGGGTGCCGCTGCTTTCCATGGCCGTCGAACAGTGGGTCGAGGAAAAGGCCCGTACGAGTTGGGTAGCCAAGACCAAACGTGAGCATTGCAAGTGGATGGGACACTTCATTGCGGCCATCGGGGATCGGCCTCTGGATGCGTACACCAAGACGGACGCCAGGGCTTACAAGTCCATGCTGCTCAAGCTGCCAGCCAACTGGGTCAAGTTCAGCGAGCTTCAGGGACTGCCGCTCGACAAGGCTTCAGCCAAGGCCCAGGAGCTTGGCATGGAGCCGATGACCGAGAGCAACGTCAACAAGTTGCTGGGCTTTGTCGGCTCGTTCTGGACGTGGGCCTCCGACCAGTACGACGAGGCACCGGCCAATCCGTTCAAAGGTCTCAAGATCAAGCAGCGCAAGCGCATCCGTGAAGAGCGTGATCCGTTCTCGGTGGAGGAGCTTCGAGCCATCTTCAGCGCTCCGGTCTACACCGGGTGCGCATCACTCCGGGAATGGAAGAGACCAGGAGCGCTTGTCCCCCGCAACTCCGGCATGTTCTGGGTTCCGTTGCTCAGCCTGTTTACGGGCGCTCGCATGGGGGAGGTCATCCAGCTCTACGTCGAGGATGTGCGGCAAGAGGATGGCATTTTCTTCCTCGACCTCAATGACAATGGCGAGGACAAGCGCCTGAAGACAACGTACTCCCAGCGGTCCATTCCGATCCATGCGTCCATTTTGGACATGGGCTTTATGGACCATGTGGAGCTGTGCCGCAGCAAAGGGCAGAAACGACTGTTCTCCGATCTCGCCATGGGCGAAGACGGCTACTATTCCACGCCTTTCTCCAAGCACTTCAGCCGATTCCTCAGGGCTGTCGGCATCAAGAACCGCAAGAACGCCTTCCACAGCTTCCGGCACAGCTTCGAGGACGCCTGCCGCGACTCGGATATTCCCAAGGAGATCATGGATGCCCTTCAGGGCCATGGCCAGGAAGGCATGTCGGAACGCTACGGGCGCGGCTACTATTTGAAGAAGTTGGACGAGGCGATGAAACGGCTCCAGTATCGCGACCTCGACCTCTCGCACCTCAATGTTTTGGCGCAAAAATCCGAGAGGCCTTAACATGGTGATCGACTCGGGTATTCCCCCCGTACCCCAGGTCCCGTTCGCTGAGCTGCTACTTGAGTGCATTGATGCCCTTGAGCATCCGAGCCTGGATGGTGATGAACGCGCTACACACCTCCGACTGCTTGATGCCGCAGTAAATGACCATCGCCTTACTGTGGGACTTCGCGAGACCTTGAGCGAGGTGGCATCTATCTTCCGCAACCAGGGCAGGGTTCACCCCCTTGATGCCCCCAATGCCCGCACAGGGATTCTCGCGGCTGTCCTGGCCAAGGAGATCGGACAGGTCCGCTACGTTTACCACGGGACTATTTTTCGGTGGCTTGCCGGGATGGCCCACGAAGGCCTCGTGCCGGGGCGGTCTAAGGTGTGGAAGGACGAGTTTGTCCCCAGGTCCCATTGCGACTCTGCGGTGTTCTTTACCTCATCATGGCGTGATGCCGTCCAGTGGGCCTATGTGGCTCATCTCCATTCGCCAGGAAGGCCGGAGGGCAAGCCCCGCACTCCAGCCATAATACGTCTTCCCGCAGACGGGCTTGAACTTGAACCTGATGCACGAGCCTCTGCGCCCGGCTGCCTTATGGTAAGGGGACCTGTCCGCTTAGTTGATCCGCATGTCATCGTGGGCCAGTCATCGGGGTTCCCATTTTGGCGTCCCCTGGCCGAGGTGCTTGCCACCAAGTAGCAGGTGGTGCTAGGTACAAAACGGCGTAACGAACGTTGCTCCATTTTATACTCAGGAGGCTCTCCATGAAGATCGTCGCTTACCAACGCGTTTCCACCGCCAGGCAAGGCAGAAGTGGCCTGGGGCTTGAGGCTCAGGATCGGGCTATCCTGGAGCATGTCCGTTCCAAGAACGCGACTCTTGTAAGCTCCTTCACGGAGATTGAGAGCGGGAAGCTCAATGCCCGCCCTGAGTTGGCCAAAGCCCTGCACCTCGCCAAGGTGACCGGGGCGACGCTGGTCATCGCAAAGCTGGACCGGCTCTCCCGCAACGCTGCCTTTCTGCTCGCGCTCCGGGACAGCGGGGTCCGCTTCGTTGCTGCTGACATGCCCGAAGCCAATGACCTGACTGTTGGCATTATGGCCCTGGTTGCCCAGCAGGAGCGTGAGGCCATTGCAAAGCGCACCAGGGAGGCCCTGGCGTCTGCCAAGGCGCGTGGAGTGCGGCTGGGCAACCCCAACGGTGCTGCGGCCCTGCGACGGGCTGGGAAGGGTAACGTGGGGAGCATAGGCAGCATCAAGGCCAAGGCGGATCGTCACGCCGCAGACCTCGCTCCAGTGGTCGCGTCGCTTCAGGATGAGGGA
Organism: Humidesulfovibrio sp.; assembly: GCA_030824035.1. Taxonomy (GTDB): domain Bacteria; phylum Desulfobacterota; class Desulfovibrionia; order Desulfovibrionales; family Desulfovibrionaceae; genus Humidesulfovibrio. The sequence continues at coordinate 5,820 of JAVBYL010000047.1, read as the reverse complement.
TTTATTTCGCTCGGAGCTTTGGCGCGGTCCCTTAACGAGAGCGGTATGCTGACCCCACGTGGCGGGCGCTGGCACAAGTCCTCAGTGGTCAACCTGCTGCATCGTCTTGATAGGCTTTCTAATCCAGCGCGGGTGGATCAGGCCCTCACCGACGATTGAGCGGTTTTCATCCTCTGGCTGTTTTGTGTCTGGGGCTGTCCGTCAACTGCTGCGGGCCAGGGAATGCCGATTGCTCCGGATGACCAGACAAGCAAAGAGCGCGGCCAGCAACCCGGCTGCGGCGATCAGCGCCCAGTACAGTCGGTGGAACACTGTCGATTCTGTGCGAAGATGCACCTGTCCCACGGCGGCCACATCAACAAATTGTGGTCCGGCCAGGCGGATGCGCCCCAGCGGGTCGATGAAGGCTGAGATGCCCGTGTTTGTGCCGCGCACCATCCAGCGTCCCTGTTCGATGGCCCTGAGGGCGGCGAGTTGCAGGTGCTGGAGCGGTGCGGAGGTTTCTCCGAACCAGGCATCATTGCTCGTGTTGACGAGCAGATTCGCTCCCTGGGTTACGCGATTCTGGGCCAGTCCCGCGAAGATGGCTTCGTAGCAGATGAGCGTCCCAAGTACAAAGTCCCCGGCGATGAACTTCGCCTCGTTCCGGCCAGGTGCAAAATCGCCCACGCCATTCACCAGCTTCTGGAGGGGCAACCAGTCGGCGAAAGGCATGTATTCGCCAAATGGCACGAGATGCTCCTTGTCGTACCACCGGGGCGTTGAGTCTGATCCAGTCAGCAAATAGACGCGGTTGAACAGGGTGGGCGGCCCAGTGGGATTTGCCTCATAGGCCGGTGAACCGAGGACGAGGCTCGCATTGGTGGCGTGCAGGAAATCGAGGACCGGGGTGCGCAAAGGCGTGTTGTCCTGAAAGTAGAAGGGCATGGAGGTTTCTGGCCAGACGATGAGTTCCGGGTTGCCCGCGAGCACGCTGCGGCTCAAGGATATATACTTCGCAACGGTGCGCTGTTGGTAAGCCGGATTCCACTTGAGGCCCTGGTCGATGTTGCCTTGAATAATGGCCACGGTGCGTGGCGGCGTGGATTCCGAATATGACCGTATGCGCAGCCATCCCAGGCCGCAGACCAGGAGCGCTGTGGCAAGGGCTACGACCGCGCAGGACCTTGAGCGTCTTGCCATCATTGCGCCAGCCGCGATGAGGGCCAGCATGCCGGAGAGCCCGTGGCCGCCGATATATGCGGCGAGTTGCGTGGCGATGGGCCAGCGCACAAAGGCCGCCGACAGGGTCAGCCAGGGGAAGCCGGAAAGCAGGGTGGCCATGGCAAGTTCCATGAGGGTCCAAGCTAGGCCCAGGCATGGCAGGGCCTGGAGCGGAGGCAGGCGCTTCCCCGCCACTTGCGCCACCATGCCGAATAGACCGAAGTATACGGCCATGACCATGGACAAGAGGACTGGCAACGGCAGGGCCATGAGCCAATGCACTCCTCCATAGCGTTGCACCGGCCAGTATACCCAATACAGGCACCCCAAGGCGGCCAAGGTCCCGGCCACCCAGGCACGCTTGAACGCAATCCAGGGACTCTCCGCGTCCAATCCCAACGCCGCCAGCCCCGCAGGCAAGGCCAACACAGCCAGAGGGAACTGCGCCCAGGGATTGGCGTAGCCCACCCACGCGCCGAGGGCCGCCGCAACGACCAGGAAAAGCTGTCGCCGCATCAGGGGTTTCCGGTGTACTTTAGGCGCGGGGGCGTGCTGCGCCGAGTTGCGGCCCCGCTCTCTGCACTGTCGGGTCCAGCTTGACCAGAGTACATCTGAGGTTGGCTGATCTTCGCCCGCTGGGCATGCGCGCCCTCTGTGGCTGTGGGGAAGATGGAGAGGACAGGGTAAGTCTCCATGGCCTTCTTGGTGGAACAGATCACCATACACGAGTCTCGCATTTCAGGGTTCAAGGGCATCCTTCCGCCCCGAGGCCACGGCTGCCGCCACTTGGGGTCTGCTCGCGGCATGGGCGGCTACAAAGGGGCAGATATTTGGTCATCCTCGTCAGGGAGGCGGCTAACGCTTCACAGCTCCCTCTGCCTGGAGCTGGACCTTGCGCTCCATGTGCTTGTCTCCCCGCAGAATAGTCAGTCGGATGTTCTCCCCAATCTGGAAGTCATCCAGTCGTGAGAGCAGTCCTTGCACACTGTCTATCTGCTTGTCCTCCACCGCTGTGATGATGTCGCCAGGGACAAAGGAACCGTCCTTTGAGAAGTTCGCGGCGACAAGCTCGGCGGCGGCAGCTCCGGAGCCGGGTTGCACCCCAAGCACAAGCACACCCTTGATGCCCATCCGGCTGGTGGCCATGTCATTCAGACGCTGGTCCACCATGATGCCGAGTGACGGGCGGGTGTACTTCCCCTTGGCGATCAGCGCGGGAACCACTTTGTTCACTGTGTCCACGGGAATGGCGAAACCGACTCCGGCGGAGGCACCCGAAGGGCTGTAGATGGCGGTGTTCACTCCAATGAGCCGACCTGCGGAGTCTAGGAGCGGGCCGCCCGAACTCCCAGGGTTGATGGCCGCATCCGTCTGGATGAGATGCTCAATCGCACCGCCGTCCTCGCCCTTGAGCGAGCGGTCCAGCGCGGAGATGATCCCTGTGGTCAACGTCCAGTCGAGGCCAAACGGGTTGCCGATGGCGAACACTTTCTGCCCGACCTTGAGGCCCTGGGATGCCCCGAGGGGCAACGTCACGCGCTTCTCGCCCGTGATGATTCGCAGCACAGCGAGGTCATGCGCGGGACTTGCCCCCACCAATGTCGCGGTGTGCTCTTTCCCATCCGAAAACCGCACCCGTGCCTCCGCAGCCCCTGCCACCACATGGAAGTTTGTGATGACATGGCCCTTGTCGTCCCAGACGAAGCCGGAGCCAGTGCCGCGCGGGATCGTGAAGATATTCCTGCTCCAGGCCTCCATGACGCGTTGCGTGGTTGAGATGAAAACAACGGCGTCGCGGGAACTCTCGAACAGCTCAATGGTGTTCTTCTCGTCTGCGGCGAAATCTCCACGCGGAGTGACGGCTCTCGGCTCCGCGGTTTTCCGGCTCAGCATGTGTTCGGCCCAGGGCAGCCCCTGCCAGACGGCGAGCGCGGTGATCACCGCAATGGTGACCCATTTCAACCTGCGCAGGAACGGATCACCGCTTGGCTGTGTGTCCATGGTGAACCTCCGAAAGAATCTGCACCCGCCCTTACGGGGCAAGAGCAAGGGCGGGTGGTTTGAGTCCTATCCAGTTTTTCAGGTTGCGGGATCTTCCCCGCCTGCGATGCGGCTAGAAGTCAAACAGCTCGCCGAGGAGGGATTTCCTCTTGTGCTTGTATCCGTGTTGTTCATGGCCATACTTGTATCCGTGCTTGTCGCCATGGTGTCCGCCGTGGTGGCTCTGTTGCGGGTGGTGGCCGAAACCGGGAGGCATGGGCTGTTCCCCACAAGGGGTGCTGTGTGGATGCCGCTGTCCAACTTGGGCGGCAGCCTGTGGCGGAGCGGATTGCTCTTGCCCGCCCACCCGTTCGATGATTTTGTCCAGTTCGCCCCGATCGAGCCAGACGCCCCGGCACTCCGGGCAGTAGTCGATCTCCACTCCCTGCCTTTCGGCCAGCAGGAGCGTGACATTGCACTTCGGGCATTTCATCTTTGATCTCCGGTGTTGTTGCAGGGTTTCACGAAAACTCCTCGCATTCAGTCAACAAGGCCGCGTCGTAGCCGTGCCCGGTATGCCCAGGCGGCCCCCAGGGCCAGCGCCACGAACGCACCGTCGCGGACGATGTACCAGAGCATGGGCGACGACGCTTCCCGTGTGGTGGAGAAACAGCCACAGGCCACGTCGATGCCACGGAAATAGTTCGCAATAAGCGCGCCCAGGAAGGTCAGGAGTAATGCGTTGACGAGGAGCAGCGTCCCCAGGCGCATCCGCCCGGCAAGCAGCAGGATGCCCAGCACCAGTTCCAGCCAGGGCAGAATGACGGCTGTCGGGGCGATGAGGGCGGACGGGAGGATTTGGTAGTCCCGAACGACTGCGGAGAACCCTTGCGGGTCCATGATCTTTCCCGCGCTGGCGGCGAGAAGGATGCCTGCGAGGGCCAGCCGCAGAAGGACGTCGGCAACGGCCCATCTGTCTCGGAACAGGTGAAGGACAGAGTGCTTTGCCGCCTCCATTTGGCTTAGCTCCCCTTTTCCACGGGCAACTTCTCCGTGGTCCACAGCGCCCAGCCATTCTTCAGCACCCGGACGTTTTTCAGCCCGGCACCGCGCAGATGCTCGGCCAAGGCGTGGCTTAAGGGGCAACGCTCGCCGTCGCAGTAGGTTATGATGGATTCCTTGCCCATCAGTCGGGGTTTGATGTCCTGGAACTGGGAGGCGAACTCCCGAGGCGGCAGACTGATCGCACCCTGAATGTGGCCCTTCTCATACTCGAACTGGGAGCGCGCATCGAGAAACACGGCGCGGCCAGAAGCGAAGAGCATGGCGGCATCCTTGACCGAAATTTCGCCATCACGCTGGTCAAGGCTTACGGCGCTGGTCTTGGCCTCGACAAGAGGCAGCCCATCCGACCGCAGGGCGTTCACTCCCAGGGAAAGCGCTGTGGCAAGGACGACGATTGCCGTGGCCTGGAGCAGGATTTTGTTGACGGCTTTCATCTCATGCCCTCTTCAAGGCGGATTGTATAATCAACATAGGCGACCTCTTCCTGGCGGGGTGGCTACATGGTTGGGACGCTGAGGAGGTCGCCCTCTTCCTGTTTGCTCTGGAGCGCATCGGCTGGGACGTCCATAAATGGCGTCTCTGGCCGGAGGATGTCCTCAGGCGTGGGTCTGTGCCGGACCGTGCCCGCAATTTCGCCAACGATCTGTGAAAAATCGATGGGCAGCTTGCGAGGGTCAGAGCGCTTGGTTCCTATAAGAACCTCGAAGTGCAGGTTGGGGCCGGTTGTGCGGCCTGTGCGCCCGATGAGACCTACGAGCTGTCCCGCCTCAATGGGCTGCCCCGAAACCACGGCAGCCTGCTTGAGATGGGCGTAGCGGCTCACCAGACCATTCTCGTGAAGGATGTCCACGGTCAGGCCATACTTGCCCATCCAGCCCTTGTGTGCGACGACGCCTTCCAGCCAGGCGAAGACCTCTGTTCCGGCGGGGCGGGAGATGTCCACCCCCTTATGGAACTTCTTGCGCTTGTTGATCGGGTCGCGGCGCTTGCCGAAGCCAGAAGTCACACGGACCTTGCGGGCCGGGAGTTCTGGCTCGGTCAACGATGCGGCGTCCAATTTGGACACGGTTTCCAACTGCTCCGGCGTAATGACTGTTGCCTGCACCGGAGCCGCCGTTGCCACGTCCTGAGCGTGTGCCGGAGTGCGGGTCGCAAACACGGCGATGACAAACGCCAAAATCAGGAGCCAAGACCATGCGGTTACAATCACATGTCGGCGGGCTGGGCCTTGATGCGCCATGCGTCCTCCCTGGTGGTGCGTTTGGCTGTTGCGCCCGTCTGCTACTGCCTGCTGCGCAGCAGCCGCAATCCGTTGAAGATGACCAGGAGCGACGACCCCATGTCCGCCAGGATGGCCGTCCAGAGCGTTGCGACCTGGAAAACGGCCAGCAGCAGAAAGATGGCCTTGATGCCCAGGGCGAAGGCGATGTTCGCCTTGATGATCCCCAGGGTGCGGCGCGAGTGCCGGATGAGCCAGGGCAGCTTGGACAGGTCGTCGGACATGAGGGCCACGTCGGCGGTCTCTATGGCCACATCCGTGCCGATGGCCCCCATGGCTATGCCGAGATGCGA
>JAVBYL010000130.1 GCA_030824035.1 Humidesulfovibrio sp. | reverse complement strand
CGCCGATGGTGCGGCGGTCCACCTCGCGGATGGGGGTGATCTCCGCCGCGGTGCCGCTGAAGAAGGCCTCGTCGGCGATGTACAGCTCATCGCGGGTGAAGAGCTGCTCCACCACCTCGTACCCAAGCTCGCGCGCCAGGGTCATGATGCTGTCGCGGGTGATGCCGGGCAGAATGGAGGTGAGCGGCGTGGTCTTGATGACCTCGTTCTTGATGATGAAGATGTTCTCGCCGGTGGCCTCGGAAACATAGCCCTGGGTGTCCAGCATCAGGGCCTCGTGATAGCCGTCGGCCACGGCCTCGGTCTTGGCCAGCACGGAGTTCACGTAATTGCCGCAGGCCTTGGCCTTGGTCATCATGGCGTTCACGTGGTGGCGGCAAAAGCTGGAGGTTTTGATGGAGATGCCCTTTTCCAGGGCGCCATCGCCCAGGTACGCGCCCCAGGGCCAGGTGGCGATGGCCACGCGGATGGGGTTGGTGCCGGGGTGCACGCCCATGACGCCATCGCCGATGAACACCAGCGGGCGGATGTATCCGGCCTTCATCTTGTTCACCTTGAGGGTGTCCACCACGGCCTGGACCAGCTCATCCACGCTGAAGGGGATCTTCATGCCCAGGATGTGCGCGGAGTCGATGAGACGCTGCATGTGCTCGGACAGGCGGTACACCGCGCTGCGGCCATCGGTGCACTCGTAAGAGCGAATGCCCTCGAAAACGCCGCAACCGTAATGCAGGGTGTGGGTGAGGATGTGCACATTGGCCTCATCCCAGGGCACCAGCTTGCCATCCATCCAAATCTTATCCGCTTTCTGAACCATGTCCGTGTCTCCCTTTGGGGCGATTATGGGCAAGGCCCCGAGACCGCCCCGCAAAGGGCGAGCCCGAGGACTCACGAAGTCATGCACACTAAAAAAAACAGGCGGTGAGGTCAATGGCGGTGGTGGCCCGGAACCGAGAGCTCGGCAATCAACAACCACCGCCACTCCGGGCGCAACCACGAAACGGGAGCAATGGCGGCAATGGCGGCGCGGACTTGCCACGGCGCGCCCGGTGTCCTAACAAGCCCCATGCCCACCACATGCGCCAAGCTCGTCCTCTTCGTCACCGACATCTTCGGCCACACCCCGGAGGCCCAGGCCCTGGCACGCCAGCTGGGCGGGTCGGTGCGCATCGTCTCACCCTACGGAAGTGACAGGCCCCGCTTCGCCAGCGAGATGGAGGCCTACGCGGCCTTCAGCGCCGCCAGCAGCGTGGAGGTCTTCGCAACGGTCGTGGCCGGGGAGCTGGCCCGCGCCCGCTACGACCTGGCCGTGGGCTTCAGCGCCGGGGCCTCGGCCCTGTGGCTGGCCCTGGGGATGACAATGTGGAGGGCCCTGGACAAGGCCTCCGCCCCGCCCGCCCAGTCCGTGCTGTACTACGGCTCGCGCATCCGCCAGCATGCGGAGCTGCGCCCGGCGGGGAATGCTCATCTGATCTTTGCGGAGCGCGAGGCGTCCTTCAACCCAGCCGAACTGGTGGCGACCCTCCACGCCGGTGGCGTTAACGCCGAGGTGCTGCCCGGCACGGCCCACGGGTTCATGAACCGGCTTTCCCCCGGTTGGGACGAGGCCGCGTGCGCGGCGGAGGTGGCCCGGCTGCGTGGGCTGCTCTGCACTGGCGGCACCGGGGCCTAATCCACCCCGATGTCCTCGTTCCACACCTCGGGCTTGGCGAGGATGAAATCGCCCAGCAGCTCCCGGCACTCTGCGTTGTCCAGCACAACGACCTTCACACCGCTTTCCCGCAGCCAGTCCAGCCCGCCCTGGAAGGTTCTGTTTTCCCCCACCACCACGGTGCCGATGCCGAACTGGCGCACCAGGCCGGAGCAGTACCAGCACGGCGCCAGGGTGGTCACCATGATGGTGTCGCGGTAGCTCTTCCTGCGCCCGGCGTTGCGGAAGGCGCTGGTCTCCGCGTGCATGGCGGGGTCGGAGTCCTGCACGCGGCGGTTGTGCCCACGGCCCAGCAGCGTGCCCGCGCTGTCGAACAAGGCCGCGCCGATGGGAACGCCGCCCTCGGCCAGGCCAAGCCGCGCCTCGGCGATGGCGGTCTCCAGCATCAGGGCGTAGTCCTTGTCCGTCAAAGCCTGTGGGGTCGAATGGGGCATAGGGATCGAATCGGGCATAGGGTCCTCCAGTGTTTTAGCAAGGCTAGCACGCGGCGCAAAAACCAACAATAACCGTGGTGAAAGCGGCATCATTGCTTTTGACAGAAAGGCCCCGCCGCATATATGCTCCGCGCTTACCGAATAATCCACTCCGGCTACACCGGGGAAATGAGGAGCGCGCCATGCAGCAGTTTGCCAGAGTCCACCGCCTGCCGCCCTATGTTTTCGCCCAGGTCAACGAGCTTAAGATGAAGATGCGCCGCCAGGGAGCGGACATCATCGACCTGGGCATGGGCAACCCAGACCTGCCCACCCCGCAGCACATCGTGGACAAGCTTGTGGAGGCATCCCAGAAGTCGTCCAACCATCGCTACAGCGCCTCCAAGGGCATCAACGGCCTGCGCCTGGCCATTGCCAACTGGTACCTGCGCCGCTTTGGCGTGGAGCTGGACCACGACCAGGAAGTCGTTGTCACCATGGGCGCCAAGGAAGGCCTGGCGCACCTCGCGCTGGTCATGCTCTCCCCCGGCGACGTGGTGCTTGCCCCAGACCCGGCCTACCCCATCCACCCGTATGCCGCCATCATCGCCGGTGCCGACGTGCGCCGCATCCCCATCGGCAAGGGACGCGACTTCCTTGAGGATTTGCAGATCGCGGTGAAGCAGACCTGGCCCAAGCCCAAGCTGCTCGTCATCAACTACCCGCACAATCCCACCACGGAAGTGGCGGATATTCCGTTTTTCGAAAAAATCGTGGACTTCGCCAAAGAAAACGGCATGTACGTCATCCACGACTTCGCCTACGCCGACTTCACCTACGACGGCTACACCGCCCCGAGCTTTTTGCAGGCCAAGGGCGCCAAGGACGTCGGCGTGGAGTTCTTCTCCCTCACCAAAAGCTACAGCATGGCGGGCTGGCGCGTGGGCTTCTGCTGCGGCAACCGCGACATGGTCCAGGCCCTCACCCGAATCAAGAGCTACCTGGACTACGGCATCTTCCAGCCCATCCAGATAGCCGCCTGCACGGCGCTGAACGGCCCGCAGGAATGCGTGCGCGAGATCATGGACGTGCACCAGGACCGCCGCGACGCCCTCATCGAGGGTTTGCAGCGCGCCGGGTGGAACGTGCCGCCGCCAAAGGCCACCATGTTCGTTTGGGCGGAAATTCCAGATGAATTCAAGCACCTGGGCAGCGTGGAGTTCTCCAAGCTCTTGCTTCGCGAGGCCTGCGTGGCCGTTTCCCCGGGCCTGGGCTTTGGCCACTATGGCGACGACCATGTGCGCTTCGCCCTGGTGGAAAACCGCCACCGCACCAATCAGGCCACGCGCAATCTCCGTAAATTCTTCGGGAAATAGGGGGCTACCATGCTGCGCCTCGGACTCGCCGGTTTCGGCACGGTCGGCTCTGGTCTGGCAAAAATCCTGCACGAGAACCGCGACATCATCCTCGCGCGCACCGGGCGGGACATCCGCATCAAGACCATCCTGGTGCGCGACCTGACCAAGAAGCGCGCCGTGGACACCGCCCCTGAGGTGCAGTTCACCACCAATCCCGACGACCTCGTCAACGACCCGGACATCGACGTTGTTGTTGAGCTCATGGGCGGGGTGGACACCGCCCGCACGCTTATCACCAAGGCGCTCAACGCCGGAAAGCATGTGGTGACCGCCAACAAGCACCTGCTGGCCCTGCACGGCCCGGAGCTTTCCACCCTTGCGGCGCAGAAGAACCTGGGCCTGTACTACGAGGCCAGCGTGGCCGGGGGCATCCCCATCGTGCAGACCCTGCGCGAGAGCCTGGGCGCCAACCGCATCGAGCGGCTGGTGGGCATCATGAACGGCACGGCCAACTACATCCTCTCCGAGATGACCACCAACCACCTGGACTTCGCCACCGCGCTGAAGCAGGCCCAGGACCTGGGCTACGCCGAGGCCGACCCGACCTTCGACATCGAGGGCCTGGACACGGCGCACAAGCTGGTTGTGCTCACCCGCCTGGCCTACGGCAAGGACTTCCCGCTGGATAAAGTCCCGGTGCGCGGCATCACCCAGGTGACGCAGCTGGACATCGAGTTCGCCCGCGAGTTCGGCTACCGCATCAAGCTGCTGGCCCAGGTGCGCGAGGTGGACGGCAAGATCGAGGCCAGCGTGGAGCCCACCCTGGTGAAGTACACCTACCTGCTGGCGCGGGTGGGCGGCAACTTCAACGCCGTGCGCGTGGAGGGCAACGCCGTGGGGCCCATCATGCTCCACGGGCAGGGCGCGGGCGATACCCCAACGGGCAGCGCGGTGGTGGCCGACATCATGGCCCTGTGCCGCGTGCTGGCCACCCCCGGCGCGCAGTTCGACAACACGGGCTTTCGCGCCAGCAATCCGGAAAACAAGCCCCTGCCCCAGGCGGAAATCCTGCCCGCGGACGAGTCCGTGGCCATGCATTACTTCCGCTTCACCGTGGCCGACCGCCCCGGCGTCATGGCGGCCATCGCCAAGGCCATGGCCGAGCACGGCATCTCCATCGCCCAGGCGGTGCAAAAGGGCGATGAATCCGGGGCGGACGTGCCCATCGTATTCCTGACGCACAAGGCCAAGGCCAAGGCCGTGGCGGAAACCATCCGCGAAATCGACGCCACAAGCTTCGCCGTGCGGCCCACGGTGCACTTCCCCATCCTTTAGGCAGGAGCCCCCATGAAGCTTCTTTTCCTCATCGCCGACGGAATGGGCGGCTGGCCCCTGGAAACCCTGGGCGGCAAAACCACCCTGGAAGCCGCGCACACGCCCCACATGGACGAGCTTGCCGCCGCCGGCGTTGTGGGCACCTGCCAAACCATCCCCGAGGGCATGGCCCCGGGCTCGGATGTGGCCAACATGTCGCTGCTCGGCTTCAACCCGGCCAAGCACCACACCGGGCGCGGCCCCATCGAGGCGGCGGCCCAGGGCCTGACCCTGCACCCGGACGACCTTGTGTGGCGCATGAACCTGGTGAACGTGAGCGAGCTTTCCGTGACGGGCAAGATGCTCGACTACTCCTCCGGGCACATCACCACCGAAATTTCCGAGCCGCTGGTGCGCGACCTGCAAGACCGCCTGGGCGACTCCACCTTCCAGTTCCACCCCGGCGTGCAGTACCGCCACCTGCTGGTGCAAAAGCGCGGCGCGTTGGAGCCGGAGGCGGGGCTGAAGCTGAGCCCCCCGCACGACATCACGGACAAGCCGCTGAGGCCCGACATGCGCGAGCTTTCCAAAAGCGCGCTGCTGTGGGACCTGGTGCACCTGGCCGGGGAGCGCCTGGCCGAGACCGCCGGGCACACCCGCGCCAACTCCATTTGGCCCTGGGGCCAGGGCCGCCCGCTCATCCTGCCGGACTTCAAGAAGACCTTCGGCCGCACGGGCGCCGTCATTTCCGCCGTTGACCTTGTGCGCGGCCTGGGCCGGGCGGCGGGCATGGAGGTCATCGAGGTGCCGGGGGCCACGGGCCTGCTGGACACCAACTACGAGGGCAAGGTGGAGGCGGCGCTGAAGTTCCTGGAGCATGGCGAATTCGCCTTTGTGCACCTGGAAGGCCCGGACGAGTGCGGCCACGCTGGCAACGCCGCCGAGAAGATCGAGGCCATCAGCCGCTTCGACGCCCGGGTGGTGGCCCCGCTGCGAGGGGCGCTGGCCGGGCAGCAGGTGGCCTATGTCGTCACCTGCGACCACTTCACCCCCATTGTGGAGCGCACCCACACCCCGGACGCCGTGCCCTTCCTGCTCAGCTACCCCGGCTGCGACCCCTCCGGCGTGCGCGCCTTCAACGAAAGCGAGGCGCGCAAAACCGGGCTGGTCATCGAGTCCGGGCACGAGCTCCTGCCCTGGTCCATACACCAGCTGGGCGAGCAGTCCAGGTAAGCGGGCGGGGCGGACATGGAGTTCCCCAAGGTTTTCCCAGAGCACGACAGCTGGTACGAGCACCGCGTTTCCTACGGGGAAACGGACGCCATGGGCGTTGTGTACTACGCGGAATACTTCCACATTTTCGAACGCGCCCGCGGCCTGTTCCTGCGCGAGCGCGGCATGGGCTACCATCTGGTGGAGCAGCGCGGCATCCTGCTGCCCGTGCGCGAGGCCACCTGCCGCTACCGCATCCCCGCCCGCTACGACGACCTGCTCCAGGTGCACTGCGGCGTTGCGGAGTGGCGGCGCGCCTCCATGCGCATCGTGTATGAGGTGTGGAACGCAGACCGCACCCAGGTGACAGCCCAGGGCGCCACGGAGCACCCCATGGTCAACCCCCAGGGCAAGCCCGTGGCCGTGCCCGACTGGTTCAAGGCCCTCTGCGAAAGCAAGCCCGCTTAGACCCCGCCGGGGGCGTTCCCCCAGGCACAAGTAAGCGCTCCCTCGCCCATTTCTCCTTGCCTCCGCAAAATTGCGGAGTATATTCCGACGCTTCGCAGCACACACGGAGCGCGCATGTACACCGACACACACACCCATGTTTTTCATCCCAAAATCGCCGAGAAGGCGATCAACCAGTTGCGCGGGCACTACGGCATAGAGCCTGTGGGCACCGGCGTGCTGGGCGACCTGCTGGCCCGGGCCGATGCCGCCGGAATCGACCGCATGGTGGTGCATACCGCCGCCACGGACCCCTCCCAGGTCATCCCGGCCAACAACTGGGCACTGGACATGGAGCGCCAGTCCACGCGCATCACCGCCTTCGGCACCCTGCACCCGGACTACGACGAACCGGAAAAGGAGCTGGACCGCCTGCGCCGCGCGGGCATACGCGGCCTCAAGTTCCACCCGGACTTCCAGGGCTTCTACCTCAACGACCCCAAGTTCGCCCGCCTCATGGAGATCATCGGCTCCGAGTTCACGCTGATGATCCACGTGGGCGACCTGCTGCCGCCGGAGCAGAACCCCTCCTGCCCGCTCAAGCTGGCCAAGCTCCGGCGCGACTTTCCCGGTCCCACCATCATTGCCGCGCACCTGGGCGGCTACAGCCACTGGAAGTGGGCCGTGGAACACCTGGCCGGGCAGGACGTGTACCTCGACACCTCCAGCTCGCTGTCCTTTGTGGACGACGACACGCTGCGCCAGTTGCTGCGCAGGCACCCGGCGGACCGCTTGCTGTTCGGCAGCGACTACCCGCTCTTCGACCCCGCCGACGAGATGCGGCTGGTGGAACGGCGGTTGACGCCCCTGGGCGTGCGGCTTGATGACCTGCTCACCGCCGGATCGCGCCTCTTCCCCGACCGGGGGGAGTAAGCACCGCGCACGCACGCAAAAAGCCCCGGCCAGGCGCGAACCTGACCGGGGCTTTGTCATTTGTTGGGGCTGGCGCTAGCCGAAGGACGCCACCTTGCGGATGAGGCGCACAAGCTGGTTGGTGAACCCGGCCTCGTTGTCGTACCAGACGATGAGCTTGACCTGGGTGCCGTCCATGACGGTGGTCAGCCCGGCATCAAGCACGCCGCCAAAGGTGCTGCCGACGAAGTCGGAGGAAACCAGCGGCTCCTCGGTGTAGCCGAAGTTCTCGTTCGCCGCCGCCTTCATCACGGCGTTCACTTCTTCCTTGGTGGCCGGGCGGTTCAGCTCGCAGGTCAGGTCCACTATGGAAACGTCCGGGGTCGGCACGCGAATGGCGAAGCCGTCCAGCTTGCCCTTGAGCTCCGGGCACACCAGGGAGATGGCCTTGGCCGCGCCCGTGGTGGTGGGAACCATGTTCAGGGCGGCGGCGCGGGCGCGGCGGATGTCCTTGTGGGAGCCGTCGTGCAAGCGCTGGTCCATGGTGTAGGAGTGGATGGTGGTCATAAGCCCGTGCTTGATGCCAAAGGCGTCGTTGAGCGCTTTGGCGGCCGGGGCCAGGCAGTTGGTGGTGCAGGAGGCGCTGGAAACGATCTTGTGCTCGGGCTTCAGGTCGCCATCGTTGACGCCCATGACCACGGTGCAGTCCATCTCCTTGCCGGGGGCGCTCAGCACCACCTTCTTGGCGCCGCACTCCAGGTGCCGCTGGCAACCGGCGCGGTCGTTCAGCTTGCCCGTGGTCTCAATGACCAGGTCGCAGCCCATGTCGCGCCAGCTCCACTCGCCGGTGGCGAAGCGGCTGACGTTGACCTGCTGGCCGTCGATGAGGATGCCCTGCTCGTTGCCCTCCACGCGGGGGAAGGTGCCGTGGACGGAATCGTACTTGAGCAGGTGCGCTAGGTCTTTGTTGGTGGCGCGGGCGTTGATGGCCACCAGCTGGAGGTCTTTTTCATCGGCCAGAAGGCGCGTGAGGCAGCGCCCGATGCGGCCAAAACCGTTGATGCCAATCTTCGTCGCCATGATGCTCTCTCTCCTTGCTTGCTTTCTCTGTGGTCGCGCCGCGGGTGTTCCTTACGCCTTGCCGGAGCAGCCCAACACGTTCTTGATTTTGCGCTGGACCATGTCCTTCACGGCCGTGCGCGCGGGGGTCAGGTACTGGCGCGGGTCAAAGTCCGCCGGGTTCTCCACCAGGTGCTTGCGGATGGTGGCGGTCATGGCCAGGCGGATGTCGGTGTCGATGTTGATCTTGCACACGGCCATGCTAGCGGCCTTGCGCAGCAGGTCCTCGGGCACGCCGCGCGCGCCGGGAACATGCCCGCCGAAGGTGTTGGCCATTTCCACAAACTCCTGCGGCACGCTGGAGGCCCCGTGCAGCACGATGGGCACGCCGGGCAGCAGCTGGCTCACCTTCGCCAGGCGGTCGAAGTCCAGCTTGGCCTCGCCCTTGAATTTGTACGCGCCGTGGCTGGTGCCGATGGCGATGGCCAGGGAGTCGCACCCGGTGCGGGTAACAAAGTCCTTGGCCTGCTCGGGGTCGGTGTAGATGTGCTCGTCGGAGCTCACGTCCTCCTCCACACCGGCCAGTCGGCCCAGCTCGGCCTCGACCCAGACGCCGCGTGCGTGGGCGTATTCCACCACGCGCTGGGTCTCGGCGATGTTCTCCTCGTAGGGCAGGTGCGAGCCGTCGTACATGACGGAGGTGAAGCCGCCGTCGATGACGCTTTTGCACAGGTCAAAATTCGGGCCATGGTCCAGGTGCAGCACCACGGGCAGGTCGGTGTCCATGAGGGCGGCTTCCATGAGCTTGATGATGTAGTTCTGCCCGGCGTACTTGCGCGCGCCAGCGGAAACCTG
>JAVBYL010000126.1 GCA_030824035.1 Humidesulfovibrio sp. | reverse complement strand
CCGTGGCTGAGACAGGGGCTGAGGCAGGGGCCGCGCCGTGCGCGCCGTGCCCTGCGCCCTCGTTGTGCATGGGGTCGAAGGGCGCATTGGCCAGGGCCAGCTCCTCGCCGGGCCTCAGCCCGCGCAGGTCCAGCAGCAGCTCCACGCGCTCGCCCGGGGCCAGGAACACCTGCTCCAGCCGTTGCGGGGCTTCCAGCAGGCCGCCATCGTTGCCGATGAGCAAAAACGGCCGCTTGCCGCCCTGGGCCGACACAAAGGCCAGGTTGAAGATGCGGGCGGTGCAGCCGTTGAGCAGCCGCAGCCGGTACAGCCGTGTGGAGGCCCGGAGCGTGGGCCGCCGCGCGCCGTTGGCCAGCACCTCCGTACCCATGTGGCCCATGAGCAGATCGTCCGCGCTGGGTGCATACACCAGCCCGCCGTGGGCATCAAAGCGCTTGTCCTGCAGCACGATGGGAATGTCGG
Organism: Humidesulfovibrio sp.; assembly: GCA_030824035.1. Taxonomy (GTDB): domain Bacteria; phylum Desulfobacterota; class Desulfovibrionia; order Desulfovibrionales; family Desulfovibrionaceae; genus Humidesulfovibrio. Next base: position 8,848 of record JAVBYL010000126.1, on the reverse strand, counting down.
TGGCGCCCAGGGTCAGGTCCAACTCGCGGGAGAGCGCCTCCTCCTCCGCATCGCGCACCAGGAAAAACGAGGCCAGGCCCAGATACGACTGCCGGGCCGTAAGCCCGTGGGGGTGCGGGTGGTACCAATAGGTTCCCGCCCGGTTGGTGATGGGGAAAGCGTAGTCGTACCGCCCGCCCGGCTCCACTGCGTAGCTGGGATGTCCGGCCTGCCGCCAGTCGGCATCGACGCCATGCCAATGGATGATGGTGGGCTCCGCCAGGTTGTTCACCATCCGCGCGCGGAACTCCTGCCCCTTTTGCAGCACCAGGATGGGGTTGCGCCAGAGCCTACCGCCTTGCCGCGCCTCGTAGGCCAGCATTGCCGCCCCGGTTGCGGGCAGCAGGCCCGGCACGCTCCGGGCGGCCAGGGTCAGTTCGGCCTCTGGCCGTAGCAGGCCGTACAACCCCTCGGCCCCAGGCAAGGGCAAGGGCGAAGAGGAGGGCAAGGACGCGGGTACCGCCGCCAGCGCGGCCCTGGGCCTCAAGCCCTCCACCAAGGTTCCAGCCAGGGGCGAATCGACCAGATGAGCACCGACCAGGGCCAGGGCCGAGGCCTTGCCCGCCAGAGCCAAAAAATCTCTGCGTGAATGCGGCATGGGGGACTCCTTGGTACGGGTTGCCACCCTCCATTAATGCACCCACCACGGGCTAAAAATCAAGACCTCGCCAGGAGGAATTCTCACCCCGCAGCCCGCCCGAAACACCCAAAAAAAATATCGCCCGTGGAATAGCCGACATACGTCACCACGAGTCTTTTTCGTGTTTTTTTTCTCTTGCACAGCCGCGCGATCATTGTATGGTGATACTGACACTCTCCCCAGAGTGCTTGTAATCATTGGACGTTATGGGCAATGCGCCAGGCGCTGGCCCCAACGTCACGGAGGGGATGCCGGGAGGCTTGAAGGATTCCAGACGGTTGGCGTGGGCGGCGCGCGCCAGGCCGTGGCCCCGGCAAAAGTGGATGCGGACGAGACGAGAGAGCGCGTCCGGAACAGCGAGAAGACCCGAGCGGGACGCCACCGCCCAGGGCCAGGGGGGAAGAAACCATGAATCTGCGCGGCAAGCGAATCTTCACCGGCAGGATGCAGGTTTTCAACGGCTGGGAAGTGCGGCCCTTTGCCATACTCACCGAAGACGGCTCCTTTTCGCCGTGCCTTTCCACGCGCAAACACGCCCCCGGCAGCCCCGGCAAAACCATCTCCCTCGACCGCACCTGCATGAACAAGGAGGAAGCCTTCGAGCTGGCCATGGCCCAGGGCCGCAGCCTGGTGTTCCAGGCCTGAGCGGAGACGCGGCCCTCGCCCTCTCTTATGTGGTTTGCGCCAACAAAAAGCCCCCGCGAAAATGACCCTGCGGGGGTTTATTTTTGCCCACAAGCCACACGCGGCGAGCAAAAGGCGCAAAGCCCTTGCCCAAATACGCGGCGGAGCGCATAGAAGACAATAGGCCAGTGGAGCATGCGAGCGGTTCGCCATGCTTTGTACCCAGACCAGCCAAACCCTAGGAGCACACCCCATGACTGCACGTTTTTCCCTGCCCCGCCTGACTGTTTTCGCCCTCTTGGCACTGCTGGCTTTTGGCGGCACCGCCCTGGCCCAGGATAAAGCCGCCGAGCACGACGCCCATGCGGCCAAGGCCCAGGAAGGCAGCAAGATGATGATGGACGGTTGTGAGATGATGAACCAGAACATGGAAAAGGGTTCCATGATGATGGGCGATGGCCATGCCAAGATGATGGAAGGCATGAAGGGCATGAAGAAGATGGACGGCAAGCAGAAGATGAAGATGATGGCCGCCGACAAAAAGATGATGATGGGCAAGAAGATGATGATGGACGGCATGAAGATGATGATGATGGGCAAGGAGGAGATGGCCAAGGCCACGGCTGAGCCCATCAAGTAGCACCGCTGACCCGCAACAAAAAGCCCCAGCCCGCATCAAAAAGCCCCCGACCGGCGAACCGGACGGGGGCTTTGCATTGACGATGGGCTTGGGCTAGAAGCTCACGCGCTTCACGCCCGCGATGGCCATGAGCTTTTCGCGCACGGCCTCGGTGGGCTCCTGGTGCACCACGTACACGGTCTGCACGGAGTCGGACAGGAAGCGGGAGTTGTTCTCGCGGATGTTGATGCCCAGCTCGCCCAGGGTGGTGCCGAACTTGCCGAACATGCCCGGCTTGTCCTCGTGGGTGATGAACAGCGCGTAGATGCGCTTGCCCTCCTGCTCCACGGTTTCGCCCACGTTCACGGAATTGCCGAAGTCACCACGGCGCAGGTACTTGGTGACCACCTCGGCGATTTCCAGGCCGGTCTTGCGCACGGCGTTCTGGGTGCTCGCACCCAGGTGGGCGCTCATCACGATGTTGTCCAGCTCGTGCAGGCTGCAGGCGAAGGCGTCGCCCTCGCGCTTGGGCTCCTTCTCAAAGCAGTCCAGGGCGGCCCCGGCGATGACGCCGTTCTTGAGCGCGTTGTACAGTGCAGCCTCGCTGACGTTGCTGCCGCGAGAGGCGTTGATGAGGTACGCGGTGGGCTTCATGAGCGCCAGCTCGCGGTCGGTGATGATGGCGTTCTTGCCGCCGGTGTGCAGGCTGATGAAATCGGCGGTCTTCAGCACCTCGTCGATGCTGTCCAGGTAGTCCACGTTGGAGTCCGGCATGTGGTACAGGTCGAAACCCACCACCTTCATGCCGATGCCCAGGGCCTTGCCCGCCAGGCACTGGCCGATGCGGCCGCAACCGATGATGCCCAGGGTCTTGCCGTGCAGCTCGTTGCCCTGGAAGCGCTTTTTGTGCCACACGCCGCCCATGAGGGTGCGGTGGGCCATGGGCACCTTGCGCGCCACGGCGAACATCAGGCCCAGGGCGTGCTCCGCCGTGGCGTTGGTGTTGCCGTTGGGGGCGAACTTTACAATGACGCCGCACTCTTTGGCGGCCTCCAGGTCGATGTTGTCCGTGCCCACGCCGCCGCGGCCCACGATCTTGAGCTTGCCGCCATTCCTGGTGCCGGCCTCCAGAATCTCGCGGGTCACCTTGGTGGCGCTGCGCACCAAGAGGGCGTCAAAATCGGCAATCTCGCCCAGGAGGTCCTCGGTGCTGCGCTTCTCCGTCTCAACGGTGAAGCCTTCCTTCTTCAAAAGGGCGACGGCTTCCTCATTGAGGCCGTCATTGGCAAGAATACGCATGGTGGTGTCTCTCCCTTTATTTCAGCAGTTCGGGCTTCAGGGCCTCAAGGTACTTGGCCAGCATGTCCGGGGTCACATCGCCCATGTGGCCAAGGCGCAGCAGCACGCGCTCGCCCTTTTCCTCCAGGTCGGTGTTCAGCTTGCCGTAGCCGGGGTCGAAAAGGTAGCCCTTGGCGCGCATGGCCTCCTTCACCTTCTTCAGCTGGGCCACGGTCATGCCCGCGGGCACGCGCACGGCGGTGACGGTGGGCGAGCGGTGGCCCTCCGGGGCCAGCATCTCAAAGCCCGGCAGGCTCTTCACAAACTCGTGCGTCATGGCCTGCATCTTGAGGTGGCGGGCAAAGCGGTTCTCGATGCCCTCCTGGTTCACGATGCCCGTGACCTGCACGTACATCTGGTTGGCCAGGGTGGTGTTGGGCGTGGTGAGGGTCTGGTTCTTGGAGGCCCGGCCAAGCTGGGCCACGATGTCCGTGGCGAAGCCCTTGTTCTTGACGTTCTTGGCCTTCTCGATGGCCTCCGCGTTGGCGAACAGGATGCCGAAGCCCGCGGGCAGGGCCAGGGACTTCTGGGTGCTGGTGGCGTAGGTGCAGGCCCCGGAGTTGTCCAGGTCGATGGCCGCGCCGCCGAAGATGCTCACGCCGTCGACCAGGGGCAGGGCGCCATGCTTGCGAACAAGCGCGCACACGGCCTTCATGTCGTTGGTCACGCCGGTGCTGGTCTCGTTGTGGGTAAAGGTGACGCAGGCGGGCTTGTGCTCCACCAGGGCGGCCTCCAGCTTGGCCAGGTCGATGGCCTCGCCGGGGGCGAACTTGAGCTGCGCGGCCTTTTTGCCGTTCACCACGGCCATCTTGTGGTACAGGTCGCCAAAGGCGCCCACCGACACGTTGAGCACGGTTTCGTCATCGGCCACCAGGGAGCGCACGGTGGCCTCCATGGCGCTCGATCCCGAGCCGTTGAAAAGGATGACGTGCCAATTTTCGCCCGCGCCGGCCAGCTGCTTCAGGCCCGCCATGATGGGGGCGAAGCGCTTGTTGTTCTCGGTGTCGCGGTGCCCAAACTCGGGCAGGAGGCCCGCTTCGCGGATCTCGGGGCGAATGAACGTCGGGCCGGTGATAAACAGTTGCAGCTCGGCGAATTCCTGGGTGCTCATGGGCCAATCACCTCGTTGTGTAGAAGAATGTTCGGCACGGCATCGTCTGATGCAGTGAGGGAAACAGACTCCTTATCCGGACTGCCCCCCGCTGTCCAGCACACATGCGCCCGCGTGCGCCCCTCCAGCCCCCCCTTTGCGGGGTGCGGCTCCGCCTTATCCGGTGCACAGCTCCGCCCTTGCCATTCGCGCAGGCCAGTCCTATAGTATGTCCCTCGCGACATCCAAGACAACCCCCACAACAAACCCGCCCCCGCCTGGAGAAGCCGCACCATGCCGCTGATAGGCCCGCATATTTCCATATCCGATGAACGCATCCTGACACGCGTCCTTGGCCTGGAGGCCAGCGACGAAGAGGGCGGCTTTGCCCAATGGCCCGATGGCGTGCGCGAGCTTGCCGCCAGCCTGGCGGCGGAGCTGTTCCTTGTGCGCTACAACCCCTTTGTGGACGCGGCCCTGGTGCGCGAGAGCGTGGACCGCAAGCTCTCCATCGCCCGGCCCAGCCTCTCGGGCGAGTTCCCGCGCGTGCTCTCCACTGCCGTGGCCGGCTTTTGGGAGCGCTACGACGCGGACCGCGCCTTTGCCCAGGCCCTCAAGGACCGCCTGCTCGGGTTCATGCCGCGCGAATGCATCGGCGACGCGGCCAACACGCGCATAGAGTGCGCCACCGACGCCACCGACCTGCGCATCGAGCTGCCGCTGTTCGTGCTGTTCCCAGAAACCACGGAGCAGGTGCAAAAGATTGTGCGGCTGGCCAACGAGCTGGCCTTCGGCGTCATTCCGCGCGGCGGCGGCACGGGCCTCACCGGCGGGGCCATTCCCATGTTCGCCCGCAACGTGGTGCTCTCCCTGGCCCGGTTCAAGAAAATAGTGGATATCAACCCAGGCACCATGCTGCTCACCGCCCAGGCGGGCGTCATCACGCTGGACGCCATCAAGGCCGCGGCGGAGCAGAACCTGCTGTTCACGGTGGACCCGGCCTCCAAGGCGGGCTCCACCCTCGGCGGCAACATAGCCGAGAACTCCGGCGGCCCCTTCGCCTTCGAGTACGGCACCACCATCGACAACATCCACTCCTTCGAGATGGTGACCCCGAAGGCCGAGGTCATCACCGTGCGCCGCAAGGACCACCCCGGCCACAAGATCTTTGAGGGCGAAAGCGCCACCTTCGAGATTCTGAACGAGAAGGGCGCGGTCATCGACACCGTGACCCTGGCCGGAACCGACGTGCGCGGCACAGGCCTGGGCAAGGACGTTTCCAACAAGTACCTGGGCGGCCTGCCCGGCGTGCAGAAGGAGGGCGTGGACGGCATCATCACCACCTGCACCTTCACCCTGCACCACCAGCCCAAGTTCTCCCGCGTGCTGTGCCTGGAGTTCTATGGCCGCAGCATGAAAAACGCCATGTTCGTCATCGGCGATGTGGTGGGCCTGCGCGACACCATCCGCACCCAGGGCGACATGGTCAAGATCTCGGCTCTGGAGGAGTTCGGCACCAAGTACGTCCAGGCCATCGAGTACAAAAAGAAGTCCGCCCAGTACGAGGGCGACCCCATCAGCGTGCTGATTCTGCAACTCGACAGCGACGACGAGGCAGCGCTTTCCGATGCGGTGGACGCCGTGCTGGCCATCGCCCGGCCCTACCCCGGGGTGGACATCTTCGCCGCGCAAAACGAGCGCGAGGCCGAGCTGTTCTGGGAGGACCGCCACAAGCTCTCGGCCATCTCCAGGCGCACCTCCGGCTTCAAGATCAACGAAGACGTGGTCATCCCCATGCGGGCCATACCCACCTTCGCCGAGTTCTTGGAAAACCTGAACCTCGTGTACATGGCCAAGGTGGCGCGCAAGGCGCTGCTCAAGGTGCGCGAGCTGCCCGGCGCACCCGCCGATGCGCTGATGAACGACCCGGACATCGACTTCGGCATCGAGCGCGCGCTGTTCATTCTCAAGCGACGCACCACCGCCTCGGAACTTTCCGACGAAGAGCTGGCCAGCCAGCTGCGCATGCTGTTCCACGAGCTGAAGGACAAGTACCCCAAGCTCGACCGCGAACTGGAGGCCCTGTACCAGGAGGCCCAGGCCAAGCGCATCGTCATTGCCAACCACATGCACGCGGGCGACGGCAACTGCCACGTCAACGTGCCGGTGAACTCCAACGACGCCGAGATGATGGCCCAGGCCTACGAGGCCGTGGACGAAGTGTTCGCGGAGGTGCTCAAGCTCGGCGGCGAGATTTCCGGCGAGCACGGCATCGGCATCACCAAGATAGGCTTTTTGGCCCAGAGCAAAATAGACGCCCTGGCGGCCTACAAGAAGATTGTGGACCCAGGCGACGTACTGAACCCCGGCAAGCTCACCAAGCGCGAGCTGCCCGCGGAGCCGTACACCTTCTCCTTCAACCGCCTCATCAACGACCTGCAGAAGACGGCGCTGAAGGACAAGGAAACGCTCATCGAGCTTTTGAAGCACGTGCAGACCTGCACCCGCTGCGGCAAGTGCAAGCAGGTGTGCCCCATGTATGGCCCGGCGCGCGGCCTGCTGTACCACCCGCGCAACAAGAACCTCAGCCTGGGCGCCCTCACGGAGGCCATCTACTACTCCCAGGTGCAGGCGGGCGAGCCCTCGCCGGAACTGCTGGACGAGATGCGCCGCATCATGGAGCACTGCACGGCCTGCGGCAAATGCGCGGGCGTGTGCCCGGTCAAGATAGACAGCTCCAAGACCGCGCTGCAGATACGCTCCTTCCTGGAATACAAGGGCAAGGGCGGCCACCCGCTCAAAAGCGCCATCCTCACCAACCTTGCGGGCGACCCCTCGCGCCACCTGCCCAGGCTGGCCAAGGTGCTTTCCCTGGGGCAGGCCGTGGGCAACAGCGTGCTGGGGCTGGTTCCCGGCCACTTCCGCAAGCGGCTGGAAAGCCCGGCCCTGCAAGGCCCCGGCCCGCTCATCGACATGCGCAACCTGAGCCAGGAGCTGGGCCTGGCCGAGCACTCGCTGTTCCGCAGGCCAGAGGCCGCCTTCGACGACACCGTGCTGTACTTCCCGGGCTGCGGCGCGGGGCTGTTCAGCCACGACATCGGCTTGGCGGGCGTGTACCTGCTGCTGCGCGCCGGGGTGAACGTCGTCATGCCGGACAAGCACCTGTGCTGCGGCTACCCGCTTTTGGCCAGCGGCTGCACCGAGGCCTACAACGCCAACCGCCACCGCACCATCCAAGACATCCTGGACCTGCTCATCGCCACCGGGCGGGCGGGCATGAAGGCCACCACCCTGGTGACCAGCTGCGGCACCTGCCGGGAAAGCATCGAGACCTACGACTTCTCCCAGGAGCTGAGCGAACCGCTCAAGCACCTGGACATTGTGCAGTTTTTGCTGCCCAGGCTCAGCATACCGCAAGAGGCGGACAAGGTGCTGTACCACGCCGCCTGCCACGCGGAATGGGTGGACGTGCCCAAGGTGAAGGCCCCGGAGATTTACCGCAAGGCCATAGCCGAGGCCACGGGAGCCAGCGTGCGGCTTTCGCCCGGCTGCTGCGGCGAGTCCGGCCTGGGCGCGCTCACCAGCCCGGCCATTTACAACCGCATCCGCGACCGCAAAAAGGAGCAGCTGGCCCTGGACCTCGCCCGGCCCGACTCCAAACGACCAGACCGCGACACCCCCGTGCTGGTGGGCTGCCCCTCCTGCAAAATGGGGGTCAAGCGCTGCCTGATGCACATGCACCGCCCCAACGAGGTGCTGCACACCACGGAGTACCTGGCCGAGCGCCTGGGCGGGCCCAAGTGGCGGCGCGAGCTCAAGAAGCTCATTGAGCGGGGCGAAAAGAAGGGCAAGATGGTGCTTGTGGACGCGGGGAAATAGCCGTGCCGCAGCCAGCTGTGGACTTGCCCGCGCTCGATGCCGCCCTGCGCGCGCACCTTGTGGAGCGCCTCGCCGCCGAGGGATCGGACAATTCCCACGACCTGCTGCACCTGGAGCGCGTGGTGGCCACGGCCAAGCGCATCGGACCTGAGGAAGGGGCCGACATGGCCGTGGTGCTGCCCGCCGCCTGGCTGCACGACTACGTGGTGGTGCCCAAAAACGACCCGCGCCGCACCCAGGCCTCGCGCCTGGCCGCCGTGGCCGCGCGGGAGTACCTCGCCAGCATAGGCTACCCGGCCCAACACCCGACACCGGAATCTGAGGCCATCGCCCACGCCATCGGCCATGCGATTGAAGCCCACAGCTTCAGCGCGGGCATTGCCGCGCAAACGCTGGAGGCCAAGGTGGTGCAGGACGCAGACCGCCTGGACGGCATCGGGGCCATCGGCATCGCCCGCTGCTTCGCCACCGGCGGGGTGATGAACCGCGCCTTCTACAGCCCGCACGACCCCTTCTGCGCCAGCCGCGAACCGGACGACGGCCTGTTCACCATCGACCACTTCTACTCCAAGCTCTTCAAAACCGCCGCCACCATGCAAACGGCAGCGGGAAAAAGAGA
>JAVBYL010000342.1 GCA_030824035.1 Humidesulfovibrio sp. | reverse complement strand
TATGCCAAGACGCTGGCCGATGGGACAACGTTTGAATTTCTCTTCCGCACGAAAATCGCGCGGGACTTCCTGTTGTCTGACGAGGAGCACCCTTCCCACGTATGGGAGCCGCAGACCACGCGCCTGCTGCTGAAGCTCACCGCCGCTCTTGGGGGGGATGTTGTCGTCGGCGGTGCGTATTTTGGCGACCAAGCCGTGCTGGTGGCAAAGAATGTGCTGCCAGCAGGCCGCACTGTGCACTGCTTCGAGCCGAACCTGGATCAGGCGGCCATGCTGGAGAACAATTTCCGCATCAATGCCCTGGAAAATGTCGCCATCAACAAGCTGGGCCTTTGGTCCACAAGCAGTGTGCGCCTGCGGCTGGACGGCTTCGACTCCTTCGCCAACGCAGTGGAGGCGGCCCCGGATGAGGACGGCTTTCAGACTGTGAGCATCGACGATTACCGCGCCCGGGGCGGGTTCGAAGTCGGGCTCATCCAGCTGGACATCGAGGGTGCGGAGTTGGGCGCCCTGCAAGGCGCGGCGAATACCATCGCCCGCTGCAAGCCGCATGTGGTCTTTGAAGTGCACCGCGATTATGTGGACTGGACGGATGGGCTGGAGAACACGCCTATTTGCCGTTTGCTGCGCGATGCGGGGTACACGGTCTTCGCCGTGCGCGACTTCAACACCCACCGCGAGATGCCAGGTAAGCCCGTGGAACTCATCCCGGCGGACAAGGTGTATCTGCAGGGGCCACCGCATGGTTTCAACATGGTGGCCGTGCAGGACAGCAGCATCTTCACCGCGCCGGAGTTCAAGATTGTCGAGGGCGTGAGCCCCAAGCTGCTGCTGCACAAGTCGCCAGCCCTCCACCATCCCACCGACGGGCTGTAAGGCCACGGAAGCGGTGGCCAGCATGGGCGGCGAAAGGGCAACCATCATCGGCGGCCAGGGGTTCATCGGAACCGCCCTCGCACAGCGTCTTGCCGCGCGCGGCTGGGATTGCCAGGTTCCGGCCAGGGCCGAAATTTCGGCTTTGGCGGGGGATCTGGGCCACGTGTTCTATTGCGCAGGCCTTACGGCGGACTATCTGCGCCGCCCATATGACACCATCGAGGCTCACGTCTCTGTGGTCAGCCGCTTGCTGCATACCACCTCGTACACGTCACTGGTCTACCTTTCTTCTACGCGGCTGTATGATTCCAGCGGAGGAGGCACAGGCACCGAGGAGCAGGACCTGCTCTTTAATCCAAGCAACCCGCGACATTTGTACGACCTGTCCAAATCCCTGGGCGAGGCGGCCTGCTTGGCGCTGGGCGGGGGCAGGGCGCGCGTGGCCAGGCTGGCCTGCGTGTACCGCGACCACACGGATGCGGACGGTTTTTTGCCCGCGCTCCTGCGCGATGTGCTGCGCGCGCGCGGCTCTGCCCCCCATGGCCCCCTGGCCGTGGAGTCCTCCCCGCATTTCGAGCGTGACTATGTTCACCTGGATGACGTGCTGGACGCGTTGGTGCTTATTGCCACCCGTGGAACGCAGCTCATCTACAATGTCGCCAGCGGGCGGAATTTGAGCAACGCGGCCCTGTTCGCGGAGGTGACGCGTTTGTCAGGGGTGGACATCGTCGCTTCGCGTGGGGAGAAAGGGACCACACCGGCTCTGGTCAGCATTGATCGCATGCGGGAGGAGTTTGGTTGGCACCCTGTGGACGTGCTTGAGAAAATAGGGGAAATTTTGAATGGCCAAAATGCCGCTGGAGCTTGTTGATTCGAGCAGGGACCACCTGCTGGGCTATGTTGCCCGCCAGTTGTCGCAGTTCTTCCCGGACGGTCGCCAAGGTGAGGAGGTGCTGCTTGAAAGGCACCTGGACGAGGCCCTGGTCCGCCTTTCCGTCTGCATCAACGCTGTGCGCATGTGGACACCGGGCAGCTTCAGCTATCTGCACTCCTCCCAGTACGCCATGTTCTTGTATTTTCTTGCCAACACCTTGTGGCGGGCGGAGAGAGATGCCCCCCTGTGCGCCAAGCTCTTCGGCTTGAACAAAGCCCTCAATGGCCTCGATTTGTTCTACGAAATCGAGATGCCGAAGGTGTTCTTTATTGGCCATTCCGTGGGCATAGTGCTGGCCAAGGCGACCTACGGCGAATATCTGGTGCTGTACCAAAACTCCACCGTGGGCAAGAACCATGGGCGCGCGCCTGTGCTGGGCGAGGGGACCATCATGTTCCCCAACACGGCGGTCATCGGCGGCTGCGGGCTTGGCCCGCGCACAACGCTTTCCCAGGGGGCCAGCCTCATCGACCGGGACACGCCGGGGCACTGCCTGGTGTTCCGCGGTACGGATTCTCTGCCCATAATCAAGCCCGCGCACCATCAGTACGTTGAGGACTATTTTAGGCTTTAATCGGCCCTGGCCCCGCAGCCTGTTCTCATGAGGGCCCTCGCCGGAGGGGGGAAAGCGCTTGCCCTCCAGATGCGCCGGATGTATGTTTTTCACCCTTATTCTAACATGAGCATGCCGATCCTTCGGCGGCGACTCCCTCAAGGAGCCTTCATGAACGTTGTCATTCTCTGCGGTGGGCTCGGCACCCGCCTGCGTGAAGAAACCGAGTTCCGGCCCAAACCGATGGTCAACATCGGGTCTCGGCCCATCCTTTGGCATGTGATGAAGATATTCGCCTCGCAGGGGCATACGGATTTTGTGCTTGCCTTGGGCTACAAAGGTGAGATGATTAAAGACTATTTCCTCAACTATGAGGCCATGAACAACGACATCACCATAGAGTTGGGCAAGCAGGAGCAGACGTTCCTGCACTCCTGCCATGAAGAATGCGGCTGGAAGGTGACCTTGGCCAGCACTGGCGAGAAGGCTCTTAAGGGCGCACGGCTCAAGAGGGTGGAAAAGTACGTCGAGGGTGACACGTTTCTGCTGACCTACGGTGATGGGTTGGCGAACGTCGACTTGGCTGGTCTGGTGGCCTTTCACAAATCCCACGGCAAGATGGTGACGCTCACCGGCGTGAATCCCGCTTCGCGATTTGGCGAGTTGAAGATTGAAGGCAACCGTGTGGAGCGCTTCAACGAGAAGCCGAAAGGGCCGGGCGCCGGGCTCATCAATGGCGGTTACATGGTCATGAACCGGGCCATTTTTGAGCACGTGACGTCCGAGGACAATTGCGACCTTGAATACGGCCCGCTGGAGCGTTTGGCTGAGGAAGGCCAGCTTATGGTCTGGAAGCACGATGGTTTTTGGGCCTGCATGGACACCTTGCGCGACACCGAGCATTTGAACCGCCTTTGGGACACCGGCAAGGCCGGCTGGAAACTCTGGTAGGGGCGGCCATGCTGGACGGTTTTTTTCAGGGGCGACGGGTTTTCGTCACCGGGCATACTGGCTTCAAGGGAGCGTGGCTGTGCCACCTGCTTGCCCAGGCCGGCGCCGAGGTCCTCGGGTATGCCCTGGCCCCGCCAAGCACGCCGAGCCTGTTCGAGCTGACGGGCCTTGGCGCTGCTCCGCCAGCTGGGTTGCGCAACCGGCATGCGGATATCCTCGACCTGACACAGTTGACAGACGCCGTGTCGCAGTTCCGCCCCCAGGTCGTTCTGCACATGGCGGCGCAATCCTTGGTGCGGCCTTCGTATGCTGATCCCGCAGGCACCTTTGCCGTGAACGTGCAGGGTACGGTGAATGTGCTGGAGGCTTGCCGCCAGGCGCCCGTCGAGGCGGGCGATGCCCGCGCCATCGTGGTTGTCACCAGCGACAAGTGCTATGAAAACCGCGAATGGGTGCACGGATACCGCGAGTGCGACCCCATGGGTGGGCATGACCCGTATTCGGCCAGCAAGGGGTGCGCGGAACTGGCGGCACAAGCTTATGCCAGATCATTTTTCGGAGCCCAGAGTTACGCCGGGCACAAGACAGCGCTTGCCACCGCCCGTGCCGGGAATGTCATTGGCGGAGGGGACTTCGCCGTGGACCGGCTGGTGCCGGACATGGCGCGCGCCTTCGCGCGGGGCGAGGCCGTGAACATCCGCAGGCCAGAGGCCGTACGCCCCTGGCAACACGCCCTGGAGCCGCTCTCCGGCTACCTGCTTTTGGTCCGGCGGTTGCTTGAGCAAGGCCCAGCTTTTGCGGGGGGCTGGAACTTTGGCCCAGGACCAGAGGATGTGCGGACAGTGGGGCAAGTGGCGGAGCGCTTTGCGGGGTTGTGGGGCGCTGGCGCCAGGCTTGAAATGGACCTTGGGGCACACCCCCACGAGGCCGGGCTGTTGACCTTGGACTGCGCCAAGGCCAGAACCCTCCTTTCCTGGCGTCCCCGCTTGGAGTTGGACGCGGCACTTGCATGGACTGCCGATTGGTATCGTGCCTGGGCCAAGGGCGCGAGCGGCGAGGCTTTGGCAGGAATCCTGCGCGATAACGTAACGACATTTTTTGTGGGCTAGGCTTGGTGCGCCATGGGCAAACTCAGCATTATTCCTCAGCCCCTTGAGGGTCTCGCCCTCATTGAAACCGCGCCCTTTCTGGATGAACGTGGTGCCTTCGCCCGCTTGTTCTGCGCGGAGGAGCTGGCTGCGCTCCGCCTGCCCGGACCCATTGCGCAGATCAACCATTCCCTTACGCGGACGGTGGGTGCCGCGCGGGGGCTGCATTTCCAGCGCACGCCCAAGGCGGAGGCGAAAATTATCCGCTGTTTGCGAGGCCGCGTCTTTGATGTGGCCGTGGATATCCGCAGGGGGTCCCCCACGTTTTTGAAATGGCATGGGGTTGAGCTTTCCGCAGCAAACAGGCTGGCCTATTATCTGCCACAGGGGTTTGCGCACGGCTTCCAGGTGCTGGAGCCGGAGAGTGAACTGCTGTACTTGCACACAGAATTTTTCAGCCCGGAGCACGAAGGCGGCCTGCGTCACGATGACCCGGCCCTGGGAATCATCTGGCCGCTGCCCGTCGTCGACCTTTCCGCCCGCGATGCCACGCACCCGCTTCTCGGCCAGCCCCGTGGGCTGAGCCACAGCTTCCCCGGAGTACTCATCTGATGAACTGCCGCCTTTGCAACACCGAACTCAACCAGGTTTTCCTCGACCTGGGCGCGGCGCCGCCGTCCAACTCATTCCTCCACCCTGCGGATCTCGCCGGGCCCGAAGTCTTCTATCCGCTCAAGCTTCACGTCTGCAATGAGTGTTGGCTGGTGCAGGTGGAGGAGTTCAAGCGCTCCAGCGAGATCTTCTCCTCGGAGTATGTGTACTTTTCCTCTTACTCCAGCACTTGGCTGGCCCACGCCAAGAGCTATGTGGAGCGCACAACCCCCCGCCTGGGCCTGGACGCGCGGTCGTTGGTCATGGAGATTGCAAGCAACGATGGGTATCTGCTGCAGTATGTGCGCGAGAAAGGCATTCCCGCCCTTGGGGTCGAGCCATCCGGCTCCACGGCCAAGGTCGCGCGTGCTAAAGGCATCGAGACCATCGAGGACTTTTTCGGTGCGCGGTTGGCGGCAAGTCTGGTGGAGCAGGGCAGGCGACCGGACCTGATTGTTGGTAACAATGTCCTGGCGCATGTGCCCGACATCAACGATTTCGTATCCGGTCTCGGCATCGTGCTCGCCCCTGGCGGGTTGGTGAACATGGAGTTCCCCCACCTGTATCGCCTTGTGCAGGCCTGCCAGTTCGATACCGTGTACCATGAGCATTTTTCCTACCTTTCGCTCACCACGGTGCGCCGCCTGTTTGCCCAGCATGGACTGTGCGTGTTCGACGTTGAGGAGCTGCCCACTCACGGAGGCTCGTTGCGCATCCATGCGAGGCGGAAGGAAGATCCGTTGGCCAAGCACACAGCCGAGCTTGAGCGCGTGTTGCAGGTGGAAACGGCCGCAGGCATGACCGCACCGGACTATTACCAAGGGTTTCAGGACCGGGTGGAGGCCGTGAAGGCGAGACTGCTGGGTTTTTTGTCTGAGCAACGGCTGGCTGGCAAGCTTGTGGCTGGGTATGGCGCAGCGGCCAAGGGCAACACGTTGCTCAATTTCTGCGGCGTGCGCCCCGGCCAAGTGGCCTTCGTGTGCGATGCGAGCCCCCACAAGCAGGGGCTATTCATGCCTGGCAGCCGCATTCCAGTGTTGCCGGAGTCGGCCATCCGCCAGCATCGGCCAGATTTCGTGCTTATTCTGCCCTGGAACATCAAGTCTGAGATCATGGCTCAGCTTTCCTACATGCGGGAGTGGGGCGGACGCTTCTTCTCCACGGATACCATGACCATCGAACCC
Source organism: Humidesulfovibrio sp. (assembly GCA_030824035.1). GTDB lineage: Bacteria > Desulfobacterota > Desulfovibrionia > Desulfovibrionales > Desulfovibrionaceae > Humidesulfovibrio. The sequence goes on along the minus strand of JAVBYL010000342.1, from coordinate 3,097 downwards.
TGAGCGGGCTGACCTTAAGGAGACTCTCTGTGACTATCGCTTCCAAGCAGGGCGCGCATTCCATCCAGTTGCTCAAGCGCTGCCTGGCTTATTTTTTCCGTTACAAGGCCCGGCTGGCCGTGGCCATCCTTGGCATGCTCGTCGTGGCGCCCTGCGCCGCGGCCTCCGCTTGGCTGGTCAAGAAAGCGGTGGACGACGTGCTCATCAACAAGGACATCGTGGCGCTCAAGTTCGTCACCATCGGCATTGTGGTGCTCATGAGCCTCAAGGGCGTGTTCCGCTTTTTGCAGAACTACTACATGAACACCGCGGGCCTGCTCGCCATCAACGACCTGCGCAACGAGCTGTACGCCAAGATCGTCTATCTGCCCATGAACTACTTCAACGAGTCTCAGGTGGGCATGCTGATGAGCCGCGTTCTGAACGACGTGGGCCTCATCCGCGCCAGCCTGCCCTCCATGGTTATGCTCACGCGTGAGTTCTTTTCGGTCATCGGTCTGGCGTTCTATGTTTTCTATCTGGATTGGAAGCTGGCGTTTTGGGGCACCCTGGTGCTGCCTGCCGCCCTGTACCCCTTCATCTACTATAGTAAGAGGATGCGAAAGCTGGGACGGCGCACCCAGGGCCATGTGTCTGACGTGAGCGTGCGCTTGCAGGAGGGGCTTTCCGGCATTCGCATCATCAAGGGTTTCGCCAAGGAACAGGCTGAAATTACGCGGTTTTTGGATGAAAATTCGAAGCTGGTGGCCAGCAGCAACAAGCAGATCTTGGCTAGCGAGCAAAGCTCCCGGGTCATGGAGACCGTGGGGTCCTTTGCCGCGGGGCTGGTGCTCTGGTACGGCGGCTCCCGCGTCATCGCGGGCGACCTGACCACCGGGGCGCTCATGTCCTTCCTGACGGCCTTGATAATGCTGTATGACCCCATAAAGCGCATGAGCGCCGCCAACATCGACATCCAGATGGCCCTGACTGGGGCCGAGCGTGTGTTTGAGATCATGGACAAGTCTGACTCCATTGTGGAGCGGGGTGGCAGCGTGGAGCTGGCTGGCCCTTTCCAGGAAATAGCTTTTGAGGATGTGCTCTTTACATACGACGGGACAAACAGGCCCGCCCTGGACGGCATCAACCTGCAGGTGAAGGCCGGAGAACGCGTCGCCATCGTTGGGTCCAGCGGCTCCGGGAAATCCACCTTGGCCAACATGGTCCCGCGCTTTTTTGACCCCCAAGGTGGCAGGATACTGCTCAACGGCAGGCCCTTGGGCGACTACACCCTGAACAGCCTGCGCCGCAGCATGGGCCTGGTGAGCCAGGACGCCTTCCTGTTCAACGCCACCGTGCGCGAGAACATCGCCTACGGCGCGGAGGGCGCCTACACTCAGGAGCAGGTGGAGGCAGCGGCCAAGGCCGCCTATGCCCATGAGTTCGTCCTGGAACTGCCTGAAGGGTATGACACCCTGGTGGGCGAACGCGGCGTGAAGCTCTCCGGCGGGCAAAAGCAGCGGCTCACCATCGCCCGCGCCATCATGAAGAACCCGCCCCTGCTCATTTTGGACGAGGCCACCAGCGCCCTGGACACCGAGAGCGAGCGCATCGTGCAGCTGGCGCTGGAAAACCTCATGCAGGACCGCACCAGCATCGTCATTGCCCACCGCCTGTCCACCATCCTCACGGCCAACCTCATCGTGGTCATGTCCGAGGGGCGCATAGTGGACCAGGGCAAGCACGCCAAGCTGCTGGAACGCTGTGAGATTTACCGCACCCTGTACGAAATGCAGTTCGGCGCGGCCCACTAGCCGCCCGAGGGACACACAAGAGCCATGCCTCATCATGATTCCCTCCGCATCCACGGCCTGGCGGATCTCAAGCCCAGGCGCATCCTGCTCTGCCAACTGCGGCAGATCGGCGACGTGGTGATGCTCACCCCATCCATCCATATGCTGAAGAAGCGCTACCCGGACGCGCAGATCGACGTATACACCGAGAAGAAGTGCGCCCCGGTGCTTTTGAACAACCCTGGGCTGCGCCACGTCTGGCAGCTGGACAAGAGCCTGGGCTTCTGGGCCGACCTGGCCTTCTACCGTGAGGTGGGCAAAGGGCCGGACGGCCTTGGCTACGATATGATCATCGACTTCCAGCAGCTGCCGCGCATCCGCTGGATGCTGATGTTCGCCAAGTGCCCGGTGAAGCTCTCCACCCCGCCGCCCTGGTACAACCTGGCCTTCTACACCCACTGGGCGCCGGGCAGCGGCCCTTACGCGGCCAAGTGCAAGGCCGGGGTGCTCATGAACGCCCTGGGCATCCCCTGGAACAACGACCCGCCGCGCATCCACCTTTCTGGCGATGAGCGCGCGCGTGCCGAGGAACTCCTGGGCCAGTGGGGCGTCACGCCGGGCCAGACGCTGGTCACCGTGGACGCCACCCACCGCCGCGCCACGCGCTGCTGGCCCGCCGGGCACTATGCGGAGCTCCTGCGCCGGGTGGCCCAGGCCAGGCCGGACGTGCGCTTTCTTCTGCTGTACGGCCCCGGCGAGCTGGAGGTGGTGCGCCAAGTGGCCGCCGCCGCGGACCTTGGGAGCGCCGCCATCCTGCCCGGCGACATGCTCTCCCTGCGCGAGATGGCCGCGATGCTGGAACGCGCGCGCCTGCACGTGGGCAACTGTTCCTCGCCCCGGCACTTCGCCGTGGCCGTGGGCACGCCGACGCTGACCCTGCGCGGCTCCACCAGCAGTGCCTGGACCTACCCCGGACCGGGACAGGAGGATGTCGCCCTAGGCCTGCCGTGTCAGCCCTGTGGTGAAAACGAGTGCTCCCAGGGCATGGCCTGCCTGCGCGACCTGACCCCTGAAATGGTGCTGCCACGCGTGTTTCGCCTGCTGGAAGGCCGGGAGAAGCCGGTTTTGGCGGGTGATGACGGGGATCGCTGCTGCACGTAACAGTCTGCTTTTATACGAGTATTAAGAAAAACTCCCGCCACTGCCGAAAACGTGTTGACTCTTGTTGGTGGTTCCCCTAGAACCGCCCCTCGCCACAAGGAACGGGCCAAGGGGCCTGAGCGCGGGGCGGACGATCTTTTTCAAGCGAGACAGTAAATAGTAGT
>JAVBYL010000302.1 GCA_030824035.1 Humidesulfovibrio sp. | reverse complement strand
ATGGACCGGGTGAAGGCCAAGCGCAGCGTGCTGCCCCTGGCCCACGGCGTGCTCAACACGCTGCTGGTGCTCATGGCCCTGGCGCAGCTGTTCACCGGCATCATCATCCTGCTGGACATGGTGCTGGTGTAAGCCTGCTGGCGCAAACGCGCCGGCATGAGGGGGGGACTGCGCCCCAGCCGGGTGAAACCGCCGGATGGCAGACGAAACCGCCGGGAGCAAGCCGCTAGGAGTAGCTGGCCTCGCGCTCGCGCTGGCGGCAGGCGGAAACCGTGCGGGCCACCATGCGCTCCAGGTAGCGGATGTCGCGGATTTCCATGTTGGTGAAGCCCAGACCCAGGCACAGGCGCTCGGAGCCGTCTGGCCCGGCCTCGCGCTCCATGCTGCGCACCAGGGCCACGCCCTCGGCAAAGCCGGAGCCGATGAAGATGAGCCGGAAGGGCAGGGTGCGCCCCAGCTCGAAAATGTGGTCGTGCCCGGGCCGCGCCGGCGCACGCACGCGCGCCCCACCAGCGGAAAAGTCCAACAGCTCGATGCCCTCCAATAGCGCGCCCTCCATGCCCGTCATGGGGGAAACGCTGCCATCCGCCCCCACGCCCCCGGCGGGCGCGGCCTCGGGGTCGGCCAGGCGGATGAACACGCCCATGCTCGTATCCACGGGCACGCGGTAGTGCATGCGCAGGCTGGTCTCAAAAAAATCGGCCGGGCCGGGCGGGGTTACGGCCAGGGCGGGGACCAGCGTGTCTCCGTCGCCCGTGGGAAAATCCTCGCGCACATCGAGCAGGCGGGCGGTATAGCCCACGGGGCGCAGGTCGCCGGTGTGGTCGGGCAGCAGCAGGGAAACCTCCAGCATGGCCCCGGAGGTGGCGTGCGAAAGCGGGGGCTCGGTCTGCTCCAGGAAGAGCACATCCCCCTCCAGGCCCAGCACCTGCGAGGGCCGCACGTCGATGCGCTCGCGCAGGGGATCCTTGTGCACCACCACAAACACGCGCGCGCCCGGCGCCAGACCCGGCGCGGGAACCGCAATGCACTGGCCCGTTTCTGCGCTCATGCTAGTGCCCTCCCTTCTTCGGCTCGCCCTTGGGAGCCTTTTTCGCGGCCTCGGCTGCGGCTGTGGCGGCTGCTGCGGCCTTCCGGTCGGCCTCGGCCTTGTCCAGGGCGGCCCGCTCCGCGGCGCGGCGCGCGTCCAGCTCCTTCACCAGCTCCGGGCGGGAATCCACGCTCAACATCTGCTCGATGGTGGCGTTGAGCTCCTCGGCAAGGCTCGGCGACTTTTTCTTCGATTCGCTGCCCAGGCGCTCGGCCAGGCCTTCGCCCTCCTTGGGCTTCACGTAATTCATGACGAGCAGGCTGACCCGGCGGTTGCGCGGATCGGCGGGATTTTCCGGGTACAGCGGCTGGGTGGAGGCAAAGCCGGACACGCGGGCCAGGCGGTCGGGCGCCAGGCCGGAGAGCTCCATGGCCACGCGGGCCGAGCTGGCGCGCGCAGTGGAAAGCTCCCAGTTGGTGTACTTGCCGCCGGAGAAATTCACGGAGTCCGTGTGGCCCTCCACGGCTATCTTGTTGGGCACGGGCATAAGCTGCTCGGTGATGACCCTGAGGGCCTTCTTGCCGCTGGCGGTGAGCTCCGGGCTGCCCTTGGCGAACATGGGGTCCTTTTCGTCGTACAACAGCTGGATGCGCACGCCGATGTCCGTGGCCTCCACCATGATGTCGTTCTTGAGGTCCGGCAGGTTGATCTCGATGGCCTCGCGCAGCTTCTTTTCGATGATGGGCGGCTGCACCGCGGGCTCGCCGGACTGGTCCGGCTCGGTGAGCTCGTCGCGCTGGGGTATCGGGGGCTTGTCCTTGTCCGGAATCATGGCCCCGCCCTGGCGCACGTCCAGGGCGTTCTGCTTGTCGAACAAGCTGAATTCCTTGAAGTACTGCTCCACACCGGCGCGCTTTTCGGGCACAACCATGCTCAGCAGCCACATGAGCAGGAAGAAGGCCATCATGGCGGTCATGAAGTCGGCGTAGGCGACCTTCCAGGCGCCGCCGTGGGCGCCCGCGTGGCCTTTTTTGACCTTCTTGATGATGATGGACTTGTTCTCTGCCACCGGGGAAAACTCCTTGCCTGCCGTGGGTGCCGCGCTCCGCGCCGTCTTCTGCGAAAGCCGCAGCCTACGAGGGGGCGGCCGCTAGCCCGCGCCCTTCTTGCTCTCGCGCAGCACGGCCTCCAGCTCGTCGAAGCCGGGGCGGTCGTGGGCCGGTATGGCCCGGCGTGCGCTTTCCAGGGCCATGGCCGGGGGCCAGCCCATGGCGAAGGCGTTCATGGCCGCTTTGACGACATTAAGCTGGCTGGTGACCTCGCCCACCATGCTGTCCATGATGGCGGCCAGCGGACCGGCCACGCCGTAGGACAGGAGCACGCCCAGGAAGGTGCCGACCAGCGCCGCGCCGATGCTGTGGCCCAGCACCTCGGGCGGCTCGGAAAGCTTGCCCATGGTGAGCACAACGCCCATGACCGCCGCCACGATGCCCAGCGCCGGGAAGGCGTCGGCCATGCGGTTCAGGTTGGTGGGGGCCTGGTGGGCGTCGGCGTGGTGGGCCTCGATGTCGATGTCCATGAGGGCCTCGAACTCGTGGGGCTCCATGCTGGCAGCTGTGTAGGTCTTGAAATTGTCGCAGATGAAGTCGCACACGGCGTGGTTTTTCAGCACCGTGGGGCGGTTGGTGAACATGGAGCTGGCATCGGGCTTGTTGACGTGGGATTCCAGGGCGATGACGCCCTCGCGCCGGGCCAGGGAGAGCAGGTCGAAGAGCACCAGCAGGATGTCCATGTAGTCGGCCTTGCTCTTGGGCTTGCCGGTGAACACGGTCATCAGGTTCTTGCCGATGGCCACGTTCACCTTCATGGGCGAGCCGACCAGCAGCGAGCCGATGCCGGAGCCCAGGATGATGAGCAGTTCGATGGGCTGCCAGAGCACGTGCAGGTTGCCGCCCTCCAGCAGATACCCGCCGATGACGGCGCCCATGACGACGACCAGGCCGATTATCGCGAACATAGCTTCCCCTTGCGCTTGGACTGCGCCCCCTCAGGGCCGACGGCTCGGCGTCAGCCCTTTGGCGGTGCGTCTTCCTTGCCCTTTTTCTTCTCGGTCACGTCGATCTCCTCGGGTTCGTTCAGGCTCCGCTTGAAGTTGGCGATGGCCTTGCCGATGCCGCCGCCCACCTGCGGCAGCTTGCCGGAGTTGAACAGCACCAGCCCGACGACGACGAGCAGGAGGATCTCCAAAAGGTTCATGCCGGGCCTCCCTGGGCTCTGGCTGACCGGGAGCGCTTCTCCCCGGCCAGATTAAATGCAAAATACGTACCTGGACAAAACGACGCGCATTTCCCGCCGCGCGGCAAGGCCTGTGCAAACGGCGCTGGCAAATGGCCTTCGCGGGTAGCTCTCGCAGATGGCCCTTGTCGCCGGCGCGCCCTGCCGCCACTGCGTTGCATACCCGGCCCGCCGCGCCTTGGCAACTGCAAGGCGCGCAACGGCGCACATTGCCCCCCGGCCTTGCCCACCCCGGCCTTGCCCACCCGAGGGCCCAACGTTCCGTTCTTGACACCCGCTTTACCTCGGGCGTAAACATCGTGTTGCCGAGTTCCGGGCCTGTGGCCCGGGAGCGGGGGACCCACATCCCTTGGGGCGCATCGCCAACAATGGCGTAGGACACTCTTCGGTCCGAGCCCGTCAGCTAACCTCGCAGGCGTCGAAGGGGAGACCTCCGGAATACGGGGCCATCCCCGGCATTCATTCTTTCGGAGGTTTTTTCATGCCCACCGACTTTTTGGCCGCATTGCGTCCGCTGCGCGGCATTTTTTCCTCAAAACAGCACACCGTGGTGCCCGACGACGCCCCCCAGGCCGGAAAACGCGCGCCCGAATCCCAGACTGAAACCCAGGCCGAAGCTCAACCCGCCCCCCCTGCCGCCAAAGCGGCTGGCCCGGCCACGCCAAACGGCAGCGGGAGCGACTCCAATTCCGGCAATGGCCACGGCAATGGCCACGGCGCAGGGCATGGCAAAACCCTCGGCCTGGCCCTGGCCGCCCTGGGCGTGGTCTACGGCGACATCGGCACCAGCCCGCTATACGCGGTGAAGGAGTGCTTCCACGGCCCCCACGCCGTGGAGCTCCTGCCCGTCAACATCATGGGCGTGCTCTCCCTCATCGTCTGGTCCCTCGTGGTGGTGGTCAGCGTCAAGTACGTCATGTTCATCATGCGGGCGGACAACAAGGGCGAGGGCGGCATCTTCGCCCTGCTGGCCCTCATCACCCCCTCGCTGGAAGGCTCGGGCAAGCGCGGCCACGCCGCCCTCGTCACCCTGGCGCTGTTCGGCGCGGCCCTGCTGTACGGCGATGGCATCATCACCCCGGCCATCTCGGTGCTCTCCGCCATGGAGGGCCTGGATGTGGCCACGGACGCCGCCGCCCCGTTCATCCTGCCCGGCACCTGCCTCATCCTCATCCTGCTGTTCCAGGTGCAGCGCTTCGGCACGGCGCACATCGGCAAGGTGTTTGGCCCGCTCATGGTGCTGTGGTTCGCGGTGCTGGCCACCCTGGGCGTGCGCGCCATCCTCACGCATCCGGGCGTGCTGGCCGCGGTGAACCCGGCCTACGCCGTGGATTTCTTTGCCGCCAACCACCTGCACGGCATGGTGGTGCTCGGCTCAGTGGTGCTGTGCATCACCGGCGGCGAGGCGCTCTACGCCGACATGGGCCACTTCGGCCCCACCCCCATCCGCCGCTCCTGGTATCTTGTGGTGCTGCCCGCCCTGCTGCTCAATTACTTCGGCCAGGGTGCGCTCTTGCTCGAAAAGCCGGAGATGGCCTTCAACCCCTTCTACGCCCTGGTTCCCCACGCCCTGCTCTACCCCATGGTCGCCCTGGCCACCATGGCCACGGTCATCGCCTCCCAGGCCATGATCTCCGGCGTGTTCTCCCTCACGCAGCAGGCCGTACAGCTGGGCTTCAGCCCGCGCGTGCACATAGTGAACACCAGCGCGGAGACCAAGGGGCAGATCTACCTGCCGGACGTGAACAACGCCATGATGGTGGCCTGCCTGGGCCTGGTGCTGGCCTTCAAGAGCTCCAGCGGCCTGGCCGGGGCGTACGGCATCGCCGTCACCGCCACCATGGGCATCACCTCGGTGATCTACTTCTACGTGGTGCACACGCTGTGGCGCTGGCCCGCCTGGAAAACCGTGCCCCTGCTGGTGCTGTTCCTGTCCTTCGACATCACCTACCTCTCCGCCAACCTGCTCAAAATCCTGGACGGCGGCTGGTTCACCCTCACCGTGGCCGCAGTCATCATGACCGCCATGCTCACTTGGCGCGACGGCAAGCGGGCCCTGGCCCAGCACTTCCGCAAGATCGCCCTGCCCATCGAGCTGTTTTTGAAGAGCCTGGCCGACGCCAAGGGCGCCATCCGCGTGCCCGGCACGGCGGTGTTCATGTCCGTTTCCCGCACGGGCACGCCCGTGACCCTGCTGCACTACTACAAGCACAGCAAGGTTCTGCACGAGCAGATCGTCCTGCTGTCCATCTCCGCGGCAGAGACGCCCTTCGTGCCTGCCTTCGAACGCCTGGAGGTGACCCCCCTGGGCCAGGGTTTCTACCGGGTGCTGGCCCGCTACGGGTTCATGCAATCGCCCAGCGTGCCGGAAATAGCCCGGCTGGCCCGGGCCCACGGGCTGGACCTGCGGCTGGAGGGAACCTCGTTCTTCCTGGGCCGGGAAAGCCTGCTGACCACCGGCGACGCCAAGATGATGCGCTGGCGCAAGTCGCTCTTCGCCTACCTTTCCAGAAACGCCTGGAACGCCACAACCTTCTTCAACATCCCGCCCGGCCGCGTGGTGGAGCTGGGCACGCAGATGGAGCTGTAAGCGCAGAGGGGGGGCAGGTCCGCAACGCGGCTGGAGGCCAGGGGGAAAGCCACAGCAGCGAATGAAAAGCGGCCTGAAGAAGGGTGGCATTTGGGGGGCTCCGGTGGCATTTGGGCGCGCCACGCCCTTTACCCCGCGCCCCGGACGCGCTATTCCCCCTGCCGGGGACATCACCCCGGAGAGCCGCATGACCGAGCGCACGACCACCACCCGCATGACCCGCACCACCCGCGCCCGCGCCGGAGCACGCCTGTGAGCGCCCGCAAAAGCCCGCTCATGGCCATGCTGCCGCTTTTGGCGGCCTTTCTTGTTGCGCCCCTGGCCCTGCTGGCGGGCAAGCTCACCGGACGGCCCGAGGTTTTCCAGCCCTATGGCCCGCAAGGAATGACTCTTTGGACCGGGCTGGCGGGGCTGGCCCTGCTGGCAAGCCTGGTGGACGCGGCCCTGAATCGTGTGCGAGTGGACCGTGCGGGAATAAACCAGGTTCACCAGGCGGACACCCGACTGAAAAGTGGCGGCAAGTCCAGGCTGCTGCCCGTTTTCTTGCTCGGCCTGGCGCTTTGTGCCGGGCTGGCCCTGCTGGTGCGCCACTTTGCCCCGCTGCTGGGGCAGGCCCAGAACCTGGCCCCCCTGCTTGAGGAACTGCGGCTGCCCGCCCTGGCGCTGTTCGCCGGGCTGTGGGTTTGGCAGTTCGGCCCGGTGGGGCGCACCACCCTGGCGCGGCTGGGCGCGGGCCTGGGCGCCCTCATGACCCTCGACTTTCTGCTGACGGCCATCATGGCCCGCGGCATCGTGTTGGGCGGCGGCTTTCTGCTGGGCGCGCCCCACACCCAGGGCGGCGGGCAGGATGCCCTGGCCTTCCTGCTCTGTGTGGCCCTGTGCGCCACCCTGGAATCTCCCACCCTCGACCATTCGGCCACGGCCCCAACAGCCTACCCACAAACGGCCAGCGCCGACACCCCTTCCAGCCTGTGCCGCTGGCTCATCGTGGCCGGGTTGCTGGCCAGCTTCTCCCGCCCGGGTCTGCTGGCTGGCGGCGGGCTCATCCTGCTGCTCGACCGCCACCCCCTGCGCGACCGCCTGGCCCTGGCCATCTCCTTCGCCATGGTCATCTGGATGTCTTTGGCGCTGCCCCTGCCGCACATGACCACCGGGCGCGACGAGTTGAGCCTGGCCTGGCACCTCTCCGCCACCATGGAGGCCCTGGGCCAAACGCCCAACGCGCCCTTCCTGGGCCTGCCCCTAAACGAGCCGCTGGCCCTTGCCATCACCGAGGAGCTGCCCGGCCTGGAATGGGACCCGGAGTCCATGGGGCTGGCCGTGCATATTTTCGAGCTGCCCTCCTCGGCCCTGCGGCTTTTGGCCGCCTGGGGCGCGGGCGGGCCCATCGCGGTGCTGGCCGGGGTGCTGCTGTGTGCCCTGCGCGGCAGATCGCGCCTGGGCTTCGGCCTGGTTGTAACGACTCTGGTTTGCGGGGCGCTGACCCCGGTGCTGCACATCCCGGCCACGGCCACGGCCCTGTGCCTGGCCCTGCTGGCCGCCGCAAACGCCCCGGCCCCCACAGCAAATGCCGCCCCGAACGCATCCGCCTCCAGCGCTGACGGAACCGCCGCCAGCAACGGGCCAGCGGCCACCGGCGGCGCCTGACAAACACCCACACAAGCCGCCGAGCCTCCCTCGGCGTTTTTGCGGAGACAACACGCATGACGGCATTTCCCCGACGCACCGTCCTGGCCCTGACGGCCACCCTGCTTCTTACCTGCGCCGCCCCGGCCCTGGCCACGGGCGATGACCCGGTGCTCAAACGCATGGACGCCGTGCTGGAAGAAAACACCCGCCTGCGCGAGGACGCCTGGAAGGCCCGCAAGCACGGCAAGGACGCCGCCCGCCAGGCTTCCGAAGCCTTCGAGGCCTCGGAGGTTCGCCTGGAAAAGTCCCGCACCGAGGCCCTGGCCCATGTGGCCGGCATCAGCCCCACCCAGGTGGAGGCCATGCGCAAGGAAGGCAAGTCCTGGGGACAGGTGGCGGGCGAGGTCGGCGTGCACCCGGGCTTTCTGGGCATAGGCAAGGTGCCCATGTACGAGCCGCCCCAGGTGCGCAAGGCCATGGCCAAGCAAGCCAGGCAGGCCAAGGCCCTCAAGGGCAAGCGCGGCGTAAAAGGCAAGGCGGAGGGCAAAGCCGAGGGTAAGGCCTCCGGCGCCGCCGTCTCCGCCAAGGGCAAAAATAGTTCCGCCAAGGCCAAGCAGGCCACGACCAAGAGCGCGAAGGCCCCCAGCAAAACCTCGGGCAAGGCCAAGACGAAAACCGCAAAGAAATAGCGGCGGCACGGGGGGCACGCCTCCCCGCGCCACGGTGTTTTTCCTCCGCAAGCCCCGGCCAGCCTGGCCGGGCGCGCCCCCTTGACACCCCCCTTTGCCCCTGCTACGTACACGTAGAATTCCAGAATCAGGCGCTGGCCCCACGGCAATCCGGGGCGAGGCGCTGGCGGGCGGCCCCCCATCGCCACCCCGCCCGGCCTGGAAACAGCACAAGGAGAGTGCCCCGTGGCTCAGCAGATAGGCATCGCCAAGGTCGTCAAGGGCCAGATGAACGCCGTCGGCCCCGAAGGTTCGCGCACGCTCTCCGAGGGCAACGCCGTCTTCAAGGGCGACACCGTCTCCACCGCCAAGGGCTCCGGCGGCTCCATCGAGTTCACCGACAAGACCGTGCTCAACGTCGGTGAAGGCTCGAAAATCAGCCTGGACCAATACGTATACAACGCGGACAAGGGCTCCGGCCAGGTGCTGTTCAAGATGGCGCAGGGCACCTTCCGCGCCGTCACCGGCGAAATCGTCAAGCAGAACCCAGAGTCCTTCAAGCTGCAAAGCCCCCTGGCCACCATCGGCATACGCGGCACGGAAACAGCGCACACCATCCCCCTGCCCGGCCAGGGCAGCGAGAACCACCTCATCATGGTCTTCGACGGCAAGCCCGTGGTGGTGCAGCCGCTGGGCGGCGGGGCCTTCCAGGTCCTCAGCCAGTCCGGCGTCAAGGTCGAGGTCAACCAGTTCGGCGCGGGCCCCGTGCTCATCATGACACCGCAGGAATTCAAGTATTTCCAAGCCCTGACGCCCACCGGAATGCAGCAGGGCGTGCCCACGGACACCCTCTCCACCCCTCCGGGCCAGCAAAGCGGGGTAACCAACCCCGTGGTCAAGGCCGCGCAAGACGCAGCGGCCAAGGCCCAGGCCGATGCGGCAGCCAAGGCGGCAGCGGCGGAGGCGGCGGCCAAAGCGGCGGCGGACGCGGCGGCCAAGGCGGCGGAGGCCACCGACCCGGCGGCCAAGGCGGCGGCGGATGCGGCGGCCAAGGCAGCGGCGGAGGCGGCGGTCAAGGCAGCCGCCGAGGCCAAGGCGGCGGCGGAGGCGGCGAACAAGGCGGCGGCGGATG
>JAVBYL010000056.1 GCA_030824035.1 Humidesulfovibrio sp. | reverse complement strand
TGGTGGACGAGATCAAGGGCGTGGCCACCACCAAGCGCGGCATGTACGACGACGTGCCGGTGAAGCCTGTGGTCATCAACAAGGCCACGGTGATTTCGGAATAGTTCGGACCAGATTCGACGCCTTACAGGGCGGCCCAGGCAGTGCGCCAGGGCCGCCCTTTTTCTTGGGCGCGGGTCATGCCGCCTCGGGGGCGCGGTCGTTGTCGTCGGCTGCAAAGCGCACGCAGGCCTCCACGAACCGTGAGGCCGTCTCGTGGGTCATGCCGAGCTTGTGCCGGGAGATGGTGTACAGGATGCCGCCGTGGGTGAAGGAGGGCGCGCTGGTGCGGGCGGCGGATGAAGTGGCGGAAGTGGCGACGGGTTTGGGCCCGCCGCTCAGGGTGGTCAGGCTGTCAGATCGTGTCATGGTATCGCCCCTTGTCATGCTCTCTCCCCTTGTGTGGGAGGTTAGGCGCAGCGCAGCTGCTGCCCCTGCGCGTGGCCATGCCCACGGCCGTATTCCCGGTCCGCCTGGCAGTGCACGCACAGGGTGGCAGCGGGGTTGGCCAGCAGGCGGGGCAGGGCGATGTCCTCGCCGCATTCGTCGCATACGCCGTAATCCCGCGCTTCCAGGCGCTTCAGGGCGTGCTCCAGCTGGGCGCGGCGTTCGCGCATGCGCGCCTTCAGGCACAGGGCGATGCCCATCTCCGTCACGCGGGAGGCGTATTCGTTTTCATCGGCGCAGGGGTCCAGGCGGGCGTTTTCGGTGTCGTCGTCCAGCAAGTCTGCCGCGGCGATGCGCGGGGTACAGGCGTTCAAGGCATCCAGCAAAAGGGACTTCAGGTGGTCGTGCATGATGAGCCTCCGTCCAGTCAGGGTTGCGGGTGGAACGTGCCAATGGGGCGGACGGTAGCCGCAAATCGCCGGGCCTGGGTGACAGGACTGTGTCGGCGCGGGCACAGTACGGAGCGGCGTGCATGGTGGCGGAACAGGAAACCTTCGCGTTGTCGCACAGTTGTCACGGAAGCTTCACCCCCGGGCCACCCCGTGGGAAGGCGCGGCGGGTACATCTCACGGCACACGCGGGCAGAGCGGGTCAGCCAAACCCCCGCCCCCGCAAGCCACCCCGGAGCACACGCCATGCGCAACATTCCCGTTTGGGCCAAGCTGGCCATAGGCCTCGCCGTCTCCACCATCATCACCCTGGGCGTCGCCGCCGCCGGGTATCTGGCCAGCCAGCGCATCGAGACCGCCCTGGTGCACATCGCCAAGCGGCGCGCCCCGGCCCTGGAGGCCCTGGGCACCCTGCGCAACGCCCAAACCGCCATCCAGCGGGCCGAGCGGTCGTTGCTTATTGAGGAATTCCAGGAAAACCCCGCCGAGATGGAGCGCCAGAAGGCCGCCCTGACCACCTACTGGGCCCAGGCCGAGGCCGCCATGCAGAGTTTTGAGGCCCTGCCGGGCGCAGCGGAGACAGAGGCCTGGGCGAACTTCAAGAGCGCCTGGGAGTCCTGGCGGGCGCGGCACGGCAAGGTGCTGGCGCTGCTGGAGGCGGACATGCGCCCCGGAGCCCTGGCTCTTTCCATGCGCGAGGCCCGCGCGGCCCTTGAAGAGGTGGAAACGGCCCTGGATGCGCTGATGTTGGCGGAGCGCGAGGCCGCGCAGGGCTTTGTGGCCCAGGCGCTGCCCCAGGCCGCGCGGGAGCGTGTGCTGCTGCTTGGCGCGGCCGGGCTGGCGGTGCTGCTGTCCCTTGGGTTTGGCGCGGTGCTCACTCAGATCATCAACCGACCGCTGCGCAAGACCCTGGCCTATGCCGAGCGTGTGGCGGGGGGCGACTTTACCGCCGAGCTGGTGGTGAACCGCCGCGACGAGCTGGGCCAGATGGCCGCCGCCCTGCGGCTGATGGTGGCCGAGCTGCAGCGCGAGATTGCCCTGGCGGCGGAACGCGGCGACGAGGCCGCCCACGAGGCCGAGCGCGCCCGCTTGGCCGTTGAGGAAGCCCACGAGGCGCGGCTGCGCGCGGATCTTTCCCGCCGGGAGGGCATGCGCCAAGCCTCGCGGCGCATGGAGGAGGTGGTGGACCGCCTCGGGGCCGCCTCCCAGGAGCTGGCCGCCCAGGTGGAGCAGGCGGCGGCGGGTGCTCGCGGCCAGGCCTCCATGGCCACCCAGACCGCCGAGGCCATGACCCGGCTCACCGCCTCGGTGGAGGGCTCCGGCCTGGGGGCGGAGCGTGCCGCCAGCACCGCCGAGGAGGCCCTGCGCAAGGCCGGGGAGGGTGCGGAGGCCGTGGTGCTGGTTGCCCGCGACATCCAGGCCGTGCAGGAACGCGCCCAGTCGTTGCGGGTGAGCATGGACGCCCTGGGCAAGCGCGCCGGGGACATCGGGCGCATCATCGGCGTCATTGATGACATCGCCGACCAGACCAACCTGCTGGCGCTCAACGCCGCCATCGAGGCCGCACGAGCGGGCGACGCCGGGCGCGGGTTCGCCGTGGTGGCGGATGAAGTGCGCAAGCTGGCCGAGAAGACCATTTCCGCAACCAGCCAGGTGGCCGATGCCGTGCGCGGCATCCAGGCCGAAACCAGCGAGAGCCTGAAGCAGGTGGACGAGGCCGGACGCGCCGTGGACGAGGTGACCCGCCAGGCCACGGCCTCGGAGGAGGCCCTGCGCGGCATCCTGGCCCTGGCCTCCCAGACGGCGGACGAGGTTCGGACCATCGCCGGGGCGGCCCACAGCCAGGTGGAGGCCGGGCAGCGCGCCGCCGTGCTGGTGCAGGACATGCACCGCGTGAGCGAGGAGACGGACAACGTCATGGCGCTCTCGGCGCGGGCCGTGGGCGAATTGGCCGGGCAGGCGCGGGAACTGGGCGGCATTGTGGAAGATATCCGGATGGATGCGGACGGCTCTCATGATCCGAGTGCCGGGCCGAGTGCCGGGCCGAGTGGCGAGCTGGGAACGGAGAATGGGTCGGGCGTGGCGGCCTTGGCGGATGCGCCGGGCTGGCGGGCGGCCTAGACGATTATTGTCCCACACCAGAGGCCTGGGGGCTAACCCCCCCCTAGGCCTTGAAGCGGTAGCCCACGCCCCGGATGGTTTCGATCCACTCGCCATAACGGCCCAGCTTGGCGCGCAGGCGGCGGATGTGCGTGTCCACGGTGCGGGAGGTTCCCTCGAAGTCCGTGTCCCACACGGCGTCCAGCAGCTTGTCGCGGGAGAGCACCTTGCCCCGCGCCCCCACCAGCTCCTTCATGATCTTGTGCTCCGTGGCGGTGATGGGCCGCAGCTCGCCGTCCACGCGCATTTCATGGGCCGCAAAGTCCACGGCGAAGCCCTCGCGCTGCCAAAGGCTTTCCGGCGCGCCTTCCGTGCTGGCGGCGCGGCGCAGCACCAGCTTGATGCGCAGGGTGAGCTCGCGCGGGCTGAAGGGCTTGGCCACGTAATCCTCCGCGCCCAGCTCCAGGCCCACCACGCGGTCCACCTCGTCGGCGCGGGCGGTGAGCATGATGACCGGAATCTGGCGCAGAACCGGGTCCTGCTTGAGCCTGCGGCACACCTCCAGCCCGTCGAGGCTGGGCTGGCCGGGCAGCATGATGTCCAGCAGGATGAGGTCGGGCCGCCAACGCCCCAGCAGGGCCAGGGCCTGGTGGCCATCGGCGGCCTGGCGCACCTCGTAGCCAGCGGCGGTGAGGTTGTAGTGCAACAGTTCCTGGGTTTCGGGGTGATCCTCCACCACCAAGATGCGGCGCTGTTCCATTCTGACTCCCTTGCTACGCTGTGGCGTAACGGGCGCGAGGGTACGATGGCGGGCTGCCCATTGGGTGACGGCAAGGTGACGGACGGGCGAAAGTTGCAAGGCGCCACGGTGCGCGGCGCAAGCTGGCCCACGCACGTTCGGCGCGGAAAATGCCCCGCCTTGCCAGTGGCTTGACGCCGCCGGGCTGTGGTGGCACACCGGGGCACGAGCAGACTGCGCCGCCCGACCCCCTATTCGTTGATGAGGTTCGTCCCATGCCCAGGATTTTTACGCGAGACATCACCATCTCTCCGGAAGACATCGACGTGCAGGGCCATGTGAACAACCTGCGCTATGTGGCCTGGATGCAGGACGTGGCCGTGGCGCACTCCGCCGCCCAAGGCTGGCCCATGTCGCGCTACGTGGCGGAGCAGGCTGGCTGGGTGGTGCGCTCGCACACCATCACCTACAAGCGCCCGGCGTTTTTTGGGGAGCAGATCGTGGCGGCCACCTGGATCGCCGGGTTCAGCCCGCGCTCCTCGCCGCGCCGCTATCTGTTCTGGCGACCGGCCGACCAGGTTGTGCTGGCCGAGGCCGAGACCATGTGGGTGTTTGTGAACCTGACCACGGGCAGGCCCTCCAAGCTGCCCGAAGAGTTGCGCACCGCCTTCGAGATTGTGGAGGCCGAGGCCGAGGTGATGGCGCTGCTGAAGGGGTGAAGGGCCTTGGCCGGGGATATCCCCCGTTGACACCCCCGGCGCAAAGGGGCAACAACAGCCCCGCGCGCGCAGTTTTTTCCGCCCTTCCATTTCCGGCGCGCAAGGAGCCAACATCCCGTGACCGCTGATAATTCCTGCGCCGCACCGCACATCACCGCCAACATGCCCATCGGCGTGTTCGACTCCGGCGTGGGCGGGCTGACCGTGCTGCGCGCCCTGCGCCGCGCCCTGCCGAACGAGGACTTCCTGTACCTGGGCGACACCGCCCGCCTGCCCTACGGCACCAAGAGCGGCGCCACCGTGGCGCGCTACGCCCTGCAAACCACCCGCGTGCTGGTCGACATCGGCGTCAAGCTCCTGGTGGTGGCCTGCAACACGGCCTCCTCCGTGGCTTTGCCCGGCCTGGCAGAGGCATATCCCGGCCTGCCGGTCATCGGCGTGGTGGAGCCCGGCGCACGCGCCGCCTGCCAGAACGCCCCGCGCAGCCGCATCGCCGTCATCGCCACGGGCGGAACCGTGCGCGGCGCGGCGTACCAGGCGGCCATCCTGCGGCTCATGCCCCAGGCCACCATCGCCACCCGGCCCGCGCAGCTGTTCGTCTCCCTGGCGGAGGAGGGCTGGACCGAGGGCAGCGTGGTGGAGGACATCGCCCGGCGCTACCTGGACCCGCTCATGGCCGAGTTTCCCGAGGGCGGCCCGGACTGCCTGGTGCTGGGCTGCACGCATTTTCCCCTGCTGGCCCCGGCCATCCGCAGCGTGCTGCCGCAGGGCGTGCGCCTCATCGACAGCGCCGAGACCACGGCCCAGTGCGTGGCCGACGAACTGTGCGCCCGCGGTCTGGTGAAGGAGGGCGCGGGCCCCGGCGCGGCGCGCTTTTTCGCCACGGACGACCCGGAGCGCTTCGCCCGCGTTGGCGAGATCTTCCTGGGCGAGGGCATAGCCACCGCCGATGTGACCCTGGTGGACCTGTAGCGGAGCGCCCGCCTGCCCGGCAGTCTTGAACAGCTTGGGCCCGCCCGAAAGGGCCGCTGGACGGGGCGGGCTTTTGTGTGCCAAAAGGCAGACATGCTGGAACTTGCTGTCTTCCTCTGCGGCGCGGTGGTCATGGTGCTGGAGCTCACGGGCTCCCGCGTGCTCGCGCCGTATCTCGGCACCTCCATCGTGGTCTGGACCAGCCTCATCGGCGTGGTGCTGGGCAGCCTGAGCCTGGGCTACTGGTGGGGCGGGCGCCTGGCGGACAAGCGGCCGGAGCCGAGGCTGCTCTCGCGCATCATCCTGCTGGCGGCGGTGGCCACGCTGCTCATGGCCGGGCTCAAGGGCCTCATCCTCACCTATCTACAAAACCGCGCAAACCTGCACCTGGCCACGCTCATATCCACCGTGGCGCTGTTCGCCCCGGCCTCGGTGCTCCTGGGCATGGTTTCGCCCTTTGCCGTGCGCCTGCGCATGGAGAACACGGCCCAGTCCGGCCGCACCGCGGGCAACCTGTACGCCCTGTCCACCGTGGGCAGCATCGCGGGCACCTTCGCTGCCGGGTTCTGGCTCACCGCCGTGCTGGGCACCACCAACCTGCTGCTGTGCATGGCCGGGGTGCTGGTGGTGGCCTCCGCTTGCGTCCACAGGGGCGACCTGCCCGCCAAATTCGCCGCGCTGGCGCTCATCGCGCTGGGCACGGCGGCCCTGGGCCTCTACGACGCGCACCTGCGCGCCGATGTGGGCCTGTACGACATCGACACCCCGTACCAGCGCGTGCTGGTGTACAACACCCTGGACAAGCAGAGCGGCGAGCGCATGCGCGTGCTGTCCACCGGGCCGGAGGGCGTGCAGTCCGGCATGTTCCCGGCCAGACCGGAGGCCCTCGCCGTGGCCTACACGCGCTTCTACCGCCTCGCGGCGCACTTCCGGCCAGATGCCCGGCGCGCCCTGATGCTGGGCGGTGGCGGCTACTCCTTCCCCAAGTATGTGGCGGCCAATCCGCAGGAGTTCGGCGGCGGCATGCGGATGGATGTGGTGGAGATCGACCCCGGCATAACGGCCATAGCCCGGCAGCACTTTGAACTTGGCGAGTTGCCCGGCATCACCCTGCACCACGACGACGCCCGGCGCTTTTTGAACCGCGCGAAAACGGGGGAGAAGTACCAGCTGGCCCTGGTGGACGTGTTCTCCAGCCACCTCTCCGTGCCCTTCCACCTCACCACCCGCGAAACCCTGGCCGCGCTTTCCGAAAGCCTGGACGCCGACGGCGTGGTGTTGGTGAACTGCATCAGCGCGGCGGAAGGCCCGCGCAGCGCGTTCTACAAGGCCCTGCTGGCCACCTACCGGGCCGTGTTTCCGCAGGTGGAAAGCTTCCTGGTGCTGACGCCGGACGACCCCACGGACTTTCAGAACATTCTCATCGCGGCGTTCAAGTCCCCCGCCGCGCCGCTGCTGACCAGCGCCCAGCCCGACCTCGCGACCATGCTGGCCACGCGCTACGTTCCCCCGGCGGCCCTCGGCGGTCCGCCCGCGCTCACGGATGACTTTGCGCCCGTGGACCACTACCTGCTTGGACTGTGACACCGCTACCGGGCCATCCGCCCGCGGCACGGAGGTTTTTTCATGTCGCTTCGCCTGCACGGCATTCGCCACGAGAGCTTTGAAAAGGAAGGGGAAATAGCGGTTTGGGCCGCGCAGCGCGGCCACGCCCTGACCCATACCGACCTGTGGAACGGCGAGGCGCTGCCCGCCCTGGATGCCTTCGATTGGCTCATCGTCATGGGCGGGCCCATGGGCGTGTATGATGACGACACCTACCCCTGGCTGGCTGGGGAGAAGCGCTTTTTGCGCACCGCCGTGGACGCGGGCAAGCGGGTGCTCGGGGTATGCCTGGGTGCGCAGCTGCTTTCCGTGGTGCTGGGCGGGCAGGTGACGAAGAACGCCCACCGCGAGATCGGCTGGTTCCCGGTGACGGCCACCCCCCAGGCGGCCCAGAGCCGCGTGTTCCGCAGCCTGCCCAGGGCCTACGAGGCCTTCCACTGGCACGGCGACACCTTCAGCATCCCCGAGGGCGCGCTGTGGACGGCCGCAAGCGAGGCCTGCGCGCACCAGGCCTTCGAGGCCTGCGAGGGCCGCGTGGTGGGCCTGCAGTTCCACCTGGAAACCAACGCCGCCAGCATGGCCGAGCTTGCAGCCAACTGCGCCGATGAAATCATTGTGGACAGCTACGTGCAGCCGGTGGGCGTGATGCTGGAGCGGCCGGAGCGGCTGGTCGCCCTGCGGGGGCTGCTGGACGGCATCCTGGACAACATGGCCGCCCTCGGGTAGAGGTCCGGCCTCGTTTCAAACGAAAAAAGGGGGGCCCCATGGCCGAAACCGTCGACGAAATCACCATTAGCTTTGAGGAAGACGGCGTGCTGGTGCGCGAGGAACTGGACAAGGTCATCCTGTCCAAGGGCGCCTGGTCCACCATCATGTTCAAATACCGCGAGATGGACCGCGCCCGCACGGACTACGGCCCGGTGATCTTCTCCGTGCGCCGCTACAAGAAAACCGGCGGCGAATACAAGCAGCAGAGCAAGTTCACCATCTCCAACGAGGAGCAGGCCCGCAAGATCGCCGAGGCGCTGTTGGCTTGGATTACGCCGAAGTAAGCCGTTTTCGGAGGGAGTGGCCAGCTCCTTGCGCTGGCACATGCAGCACATGCGGCGGTTCGGAGGTTCTCCGGGCCGCCTTTCTGTTTGTGGGAGCGTCCAGCAGTTGGGGGGGGCTTTCAGCGAAATGTGATGTCGAGGTGGAAATGCCCGAGCAAACCGAAATTTAGGGCTGGACGAATACGGCGGGTGGCTTTAAATTCAGGCATCATTTGAGCCGAATGGCCACCGCCGGGCGCTTTTGCCTACCGTTACTTTCGGCCAGGAGCGGTCATCGCCACTCTCAATATCGAGCTGATCGAACTGCAGGTAGCTCATCATATGTCGGCCTCTCACCCCTGCCGTACGTTTGTTTGCTCGCCAACCAAGACGGCCGGTGGTGCATGAAGCCAACTGCGCCTGCGACTCAATTTTCCCTGTCGTTACCTGGGTTTTTGTTCCCGGCTGATTCGCAAATGGCGAACCCGCACAGCCGCGCCGTTTCAACAGCTCTTTTTGGGGCAACTCGACTTTTATGCACATAACCAAGTGCAGCCGTCGCCGGTGGTATATTATTTTCGCCTAACTTGTCCGAGAGTGATGAATGACGATCACCCTTGATGTGCGAACGTTGCTTATCATTTATGTTGCCATTCGCATTGGGATGGCGGCTATCCTGGTCTATTTGTGGAGTGTGCACCGCAACTCCCACCCGGCGAGAGACTGGGCTGCGGGCTCCTTGATGTCTGCAGCAGGGCTGCTTTGTCTCGCCCTTCGCGGTCATGCTCCATTCTTGGTCACCGAGGTTTTGGCGAATGCATTGCTGCTTCCGGGCTGGATGATTTTTGACTATGGCATCATCAAGGCCGCAGGGAGAAAACCATCCCTTAAACTGGGGTTGGCGCTCTGTGCTCTTGTTGTCGTGTCGCTGGTCTTGTATAGCGTTGTTGACCCAAACCGTCCGGCGCGGATTCTGATACATCATGTTGCTCTTGCTATTTTTGATCTCTATGCTGCTTTTGCATGTCTGACCCATTCCGGAACGAGCCGCACTAAAACTTTCCGACTCATCGCCTCATTGCTGATCCTTTCAGTGATGACGTACTTGTGGCGAATCGCGGACGACGTTTTTGGCATGTCGTTGCCCCTTCCTTACATGCAGTCGCGTGTTATGATAGTCGCCATGTCCGTCGTCATTTTCCCAATGATTACGATTCTGCTTGTCTTGCAGACATCACAGCGGCTTCAGGAGGAAATCAGCGACCAGGCCCGCCGCGACATGCTGACTGGCGCCTTTAATCGCCGGGCT
>JAVBYL010000008.1 GCA_030824035.1 Humidesulfovibrio sp. | reverse complement strand
GAAGCGGTGGACGTCATTTCCGCGCCCGCCTCATCACCGTCCGACGCAGCCCCAACGATGCAAAACCCCTTCGCTGGTTTTGCCGACTACATGGAGAAGCACGAACCTGGATACAAAGCGCGAGCTGCCGAGGAGGCCCGTCAGCGGGAAGAAGCGCGGCTTAAGGAGCAAGCTGAACTTATTGACCGCTACGGCTCAGAGGATGCCGTCATGGCTCCCTGCGTCAAGGAAGCCATGCTGGAGAAAGCCTGCGCTCATTTGGCAGAAGTGGAGGAGGACGGCTACGTGTCCAACTTGGACGGATGGGGGCTTGTGTCCAAAAATGAAGACCTTCCCGATTCTGTCCGTCGGGCGGTATCCCAAGCCTACCCCTTGCCGACATCTGTCGTTGAGGCATGGGATGAGTGGCAATACTGGAGCCACCGTTGGCACGAAAGGGTCACTCTAGAACCGTACCTTGAATTCCATCCTCTGCAAGTGAGTGCGCGTCTCGCGGTTTTGGAAGAACTGCTATTCTCATTGCCAGCCAAGGCATTGGAAGACGTCCTGGCGCGGCTCGATAGGTTCGAAGAGCTGTGCAATCAAGGCTTTTACGTTGAACACGAGGATCAAGACAGGTTCATCAAGCAATTCCGCAACGACATTGGCTTCCTGTCCAACTGCGTCCAAGTTGGACGGAAAGCTCCCTTCACCAACGCAAAGAAGAGAGACGCCGTGTTGGAGTACCTCAAGTGTCCAGAGCGGTCCCTGCTGTCAGACCGCGAGATCGCCCGCATTGTCGGGGTCTCGCCGCAAACCGTGAACAACTGGCGCAAGAGGCTCAACGTCCAATTTGGACGGACGCAATAGCGCCCGGCCAGAGGTTACTGCACCCCATACCGCTGGAGCTTGGCGTGGAGCGTCTTCCGCGTGATGCCCAGCTTCCGGGCCGTTTCGCTCTTGTTCCCGCCAGCGCCCTCAAGCGCATCCAGGATTGCCACCCGTTCGATCTCGTCAAGGGTCATATCCTGGATGTTCACCCCGGCTAGCGAGGCACCCGCGCCGCTCAGAGCGATGGCTGAGGGCAAGTCCTGCTCGCGGATGTACTCGCCCGCGAGCAGCACCACGGCGCGCTCCACGCCGTTCTCCAACTCCCGCACGTTTCCCGGCCAGGGATATTTGAGCAGCCGGTCCATGGCCTCGGGGGTGAATCCTTTGACCTGCTTGCCGTTCTTGGACGCGAACTTCTTCAGGAAATGCGTGGCGAGAAGCGGGATGTCCTCAACACGGTCACGGAGCGGCGGCAAGGACAGCGTGACCACATTCAGCCGGTAATAGAGGTCTTGCCGGAAGCGCCCCAGCTCCACCTCGTGCATGAGGTCGCGGTTCGTGGCGGCCAGGATGCGCACGTCCACCTTGATGGCGTGGTCCCCGCCCACCCGCTGGACTTCACGTTCCTGTATGGCCCGCAAGAGTTTGACCTGCATGGTCATGGAGATTTCACCGATCTCGTCGAGGAAGATCGTCCCCTTGTCCGCCATCTGGAACCGGCCATCGCGCCGCCTCTCGGCCCCGGTGAAGGCCCCCTTCTCATGCCCGAAGAGTTCCGACTCCAGCAGGGTCTCGGTCAAGGCTGCGCAGTTGACGGCCACGTACGGGCCATTCTTGCGGGAGCTGTTGGCGTGGATGGCCTTGGCGATGAGTTCCTTCCCCGTCCCGGACTCGCCGGTGATGAGCACGGTGGCCTCGGAGGGGGCGATGGTGGACAGCATGTCCAGGAGCTGGCGCATGGGGGGGCTTGAGCCGATGATGCCGCCCGGATCAAACGAGGCCGCAAGGGTCACGCGCAAGGCCTTGTTCTCGTCGCGCAGGGACGTATGGTCCAGGGCGCGCTCCAGGGTCAGCTTGAGGTCGTCGAAATCAAGGGGCTTGGTGAGGTAGTCGTAGGCTCCGGCCTTGATGGCCTCCACCGCCGACTCCACGTTGGAGTAGGCCGTCATGATCAGGATGGGGATGGCCGGATTGTAGGCCTTGATCTCCTTGAGCGCCTCAATGCCGGACAGCCCGGCCATGCGCACGTCCATCAGGATCAGGTCGTAGGGACGCTGATGGCACAGAGCCACCGCCGAATCGCCGTCCTCCGCGCCTTCGACGCGGTAGCCCCAGTCGGCCAGGAGCGTGAGCAGCATGTTCCTGTGGCCGGAGTCATCATCGACAACGAGCAGCTTCGTCTTGGAGGGCTTCACCTTTCGATCTCCTATGCAGTCTGCCCTTCCAGGGGCAGCAGGATGGTGAACGTGGTCCCGAGACCGGGCTGGCTTTCCACCTTGATCTCCCCGCCATGCCCCTCCACCACCCGATGAACGATGGCAAGGCCCAGCCCTGTGCCGGACGGCCTTGTGGTGAAATATGGGTTGAAGATGTTGGCTATGACATCCGGGGCCATGCCCTTGCCCGTGTCGGCGATGCGCACGGCCAGTCGGCCTGGGCTGCCCTCGCGGTGCGCGGACACCTCCAGCACCCCGTTTCGCTCCGTTGCCTGGATGGCGTTGAGGAACAGGTTCAGCAGCGCCTGGGTCATCCGCTCCGCGTCCAGGGGGACCGGTGGCAGGGCTTCGTCCTTCTGGAAGCGGACCTCCACGCCCTTGCCCGAGGCGTCCGACCCGCACAGGCGCAAGGCCCGCTCGATGACCGCGTTGACGTCCTCGTTCTTGAGGACGGGCTGGCCTGGCTTGGCGAACTCCAGCAGTTCGGAGACGACCCGGTTGAGCCGGTCCACCTCCTGAATCATGACCTTGGCAGCATCCTTGTCCGGGCCTTCCACCTTTATCTTCCCGGCCAGATAGGTGGCGAACCCCTTGATGGAGCTGAGGGGATTGCGGATTTCATGGGCGATGCCAGCGGCGAGGTTCCCCAAGGCCGAAAGGCGTTCATTCCGCCGCACCTGCTCCTGAAGACGCTTGATCTCGCCGAGGTCGCGCAGGATGAACAGGTGGCCCAGAAACAGCCCCTCCTCGTTGACGATGCGGGATGCGCTGAGGCTGACCGGAGTGCGCCTGCCCGACGCGTCCGTCAGTTCCGCTTCCCGCTCAAGGACAGACTCCCCCTGCGCCAGCTCCGAGGCATAGGACTCCCAGTCCAGGCCTCCGATGTCATGCAGCGGCGTCCCGGCCAGCTTCTCGGAGCCGACCCCGAGCAGTCCTGACGCCGTCTCGTTGGTCAGGGCTACACAACCGTCAGGATCAGTGGTCAGCAGGCCCACGGGGAGGCTCGTCACGACTTCGGAGGCAAAGGCTCGCGCATCCTGAAGCAACCGCCGGGAACGCCGGGAACTCTGCGCCCAGAACAGCGAGACGAATCCTCCGAAGCCAAGCAGCCCCACCAGCAGGGCGATGACCACCGTGTTCCGGGAATCCTCTTCGAGGGCTGCCTCGAAGGGACGCACGTCGAGGCCCACGAAAAGCACCTGTTTCTCCTGCGGGAGAGGCTTGGCCATTCCGGGCATCGCCCGCATGGAGGAGCCGGGGTTCCACCACGAGCACTCGCCCATGGGTTCATGCCACATCTCCTGCCGGAAGCCGGGCTGCGGGGAGAATGATTTATACACCTCGAAGACCTTGCCGACTTCCGGCGAATCAGTAATCCGCCATTTCTGGACATCCCCCGCACCGAGCACAGCCAAGGTGTCGGCATCGTAGCCGCGTGTCCCGATCTTCGACTTGTCGCTATGGGCCAGGATCAGGCCGGTCTGGTCCGTCACCATCATGAAGGTGATGCCCGGCTGCTTTCCCGTCTCCTCCAGAAGCGCCTGCAAGTTCTGGCTGCCGCGCATGCCCATCCAGGCCCTCGTTCCGGCCTCCAACGCCCAGATGAGGGACCCGGCCCTGTCCGAGAGGTTTTGGGACATGTGCAGCTTCTCCCGCTGGGTGTTGCGGGCGGCGAGCACGGCGATGGCGAGGCCGAAAATCACGGCCAGGCCGACCATCAGCCATGGGGAGAGCCGCAAGAAGGAACTGCGCCGCAGGGAAGGGGCGGAATGAAAAACCATCATTTCGACATCCTCATGCTCCGTTTGTCTGAAGGAGAGTGTATCTATTCTTCCCGTCATGTCCAGTGACGTGGTTAAATTTTATCCACAACAGGCCGCCGGGGGCACCCCGTCTGACCCTCATAAAAAATTAAACACATGATTTAAGCATGTTGAACTGCAAAGAGCATCTTGGCACGCGACTTGCCTTACCCGTCCCGTAACGAGTTGAAGAGAAGAGACGGAACCCGAGAGGCTGTAGCTGACAGCCCGCCAAGTTCGGAAACCCAGGAGAAGACCATGTGGAACTGCGGCTACATCTCATCCATGACCTTCGGGGGAATGGGCTTCGGAGGCGGGTTCGGAATGCTTGCCGGTCTGCTGCTCCTGCTCCTCCTGGTTTACCTGGCCGTGAAGGTGTTCGGTTCCAGGGGAGCGACCAGAGACCACGCCGCAGACCGGAGGGACTCCCTGGAGATTCTGAAGACCCGGCTGGCCAAGGGCGAGATCAGCACGGACGAGTTCACCACTCTCAAGAACGTGCTGTGATCTTGAGAGACGAAACTGAATCAAACCGCAAACCGGAGGATAGTGAAATGAAGATTTCATCGAAGAAGGGTTCCTTCATTGCCGCCATGGCTCTTGGCGCAGCCATCCTGGTCGGCTCGTCCCTGCCTTCCCAGGCGCAGACCGTGACGCAGGGGCAGGCTCCGGCCCAGGCCGCGCAGCCCTCGGGCACCGCTCCCGTTGGCTGGAATGGGCCTGGATACGGTCCGCCCATGGGCTACGGCTGCGGTTGTGGCTGGGGCTGGTAGCCCCTCTTACCAAACATCAACCTAAACTCAAGAGAAGGAGACGATCATGAAGACTCGCCTGAAGGCTCTGACTTTCTCCCTGGCGCTGGTGGCAATCCTCGGACTGGCTGGTGTGGCCAGCGCTCAGGGGTATATGATGGGCGGCCCCGGCATGTATGGCCCCACCTACGGACAGTCCATGGGCAGCCAGTCCATGGGCTACTGGGGATGCGGCGGCGGTTGGGGTTGGGGCTGGTAACGCCCTGATTTGCCTCAGAAGACTCGAAACTGAACACAAGACAAGGAGAACACCATGAAGATTCGCATGAAGGCTCTGACCCTTTCCCTGGCTCTGGTCGCCGTTCTCGGCATGGCTGGCATGGCCAGCGCCCAGGGTCCCATGATGTACGGCCCCGGCATGAACGGCCCTGTCTACGCCCAGCCCATGGGCTACGGCTGCTGCGGCGGCTGGGGCTGGTAGCCCTCCCTTCGCAAGGCCACCGAAGACACTTTACTAACGAACAGTCCAAGGAGAAACGCATGAAGACCCGCATGAACATACTCACCCTTTCGCTGGCCCTGGTGGCCGTGCTCGGCATGGCTGGCATGGCCAATGCCCAGGGCTACATGATGGGCGGCCCCGGCATGATGAACGGCGTGGCCCCTGAGAAGCAGGCCGCCGTGCAGAAGGCCTACGATGACTTTGCCACAGCGACCGACCAGTTGAGCCAGCAGCTCATCGCCAAGCAGTCGGAACTCAACGCGCTGTACAACAGCGGGTCCGCCGACTCCGGCAGGGTCCAGACTCTGACCAGGGAAATCGGCGACCTCAACGCCAAGCTCTACGCCAACCAGGCGAACCTGCGTAAGCAGTTGGCCAAGACCGGCGCAACCTCCCCCCGCATGGCCTCCGGCTACGGCATGGGCATGGGCGGCATGGGCATGCGCGGCATGCACATGGGCGGCATGGGCATGGGCTACAACGGCTGGGGCTGCTGGTAGAACGAATCTCATCCTCACCTCCTCACCCCTTAACCTGGGGCGGGCCATCGCGGTCCGCCCCTTTCCTCAACCGCCCCCTCCCCGCAAGAAGAAGCCCTCCTTCTTCTTGGTGGTACAAAAGTTGTGCATCCCCTCTGCACATGAGGTGCAGGCGGTGGATACTTCCTATCCAGAACATCATGCACAGCTCCTGGCCAGCCGGACAGAAAATGTAGTCAATTCCTGCAATAATAGCATGATACGAAAACGAACAGCTTTTGGCACGGAGCTTGCCTTTATACGACCATCACGGGCTGAATTAAGGCCGCAGAGAGCCACACGTTGCACAAGCGCAGCCAAGACAGTCTGACACGAGGAGAAAACCATGTGGGGATGTGCGAACGCGTCATTTGCAGAATTTGGCGGGGGATTAGGAGTTCTGGTTTGCCTGCTGCTTCTGACGCTCTTGCTGCTCATGGCCGTCAAGGTCGGCAGGCTCGGCGCATCCACAGGAGGCAACACGGTGGACAGCAAGGACTCCTTGGCCCTCCTGAAGAACCGGCTGGCCAACGGCGAAATCACCCTCGACGAGTTCAACGCGCTCAAACAAGTGTTGCACTGACGTGCAGGTGGGTGTAAATGTAAAAATAGCGTGCAGTGGAGAAAGACGGAAGTGGTTGATCTGGCTTGAAGACAGCCTCGCACCCAAAAGCTTGCGTGCTCCGCTCTTTCACAGGATCGAGACAACACGTTGAACCAACCCAAACGTTGGAAAGGAGACGATCATGAAGACTCGCATGAGCATCCTCACTCTCTCGCTGGCCCTGGTGGCCGTTCTCGGCCTGGCTGGCATGGCCAGCGCCCAGGGCATGATGGGCCAAGGCATGGGGGGCATGGGTATGATGGGCGGTTCCGGCATGGGCATGATGGGACAAGGGATGGGCATGATGGGACAAGGGATGGGCATGGGCGGCATGTACGGCATGTCCCCTGAGAAGCAGGCCGTCATCCAAAAGCTGTACGTCGAGTACAACACGGCCACCGCCCCGGTCCGCCAGCAGCTCTTCGCCAAGCAGTCGGAACTCAACGCCCTGTACTACGGCGGCACCACCGACACCAAGAAGTTCCAGACCCTGACCCGTGAGATCGGCGACCTGAACGCTAAGCTCTACGAGGCCCAGATGAACCTGCGCAACCAGTTGGCCAAGGAAGGCGTCCCCGCCTCCGGCATGGGCCACGGCATGGGCATGGGCGGCATGGGCATGATGGGCGGTTCCGGCATGGGAATGGGCGGCATGGGAATGGGTATGGGCGGCATGGGCATGGGCTGCTGGTAGCAGTCCGCTCATCTTCCCCGCTGAACATTGGAAGGCGGGCCGCTTTGGCCCGCTTTTTTTGGGGCCAAGGCTTCCCTGGGCCAGGTGGCTGCCGACTGAACAGGGCATGCCCGCGATACCGCTCTCACTCTCAGAACCGTTGGAGGTGTCATGTATTTCGCAGCACACTGGGCCATGCTTCTCGCCCTGCTCATCTCAATCGCAGCCGCAGGTTTCGCCTGCATAGAGGCGTGGTCTGGCCAGGACAAAACAACGTCGTGGCTGGAACGGGCGCACCTGTTTGCGGTTCTGCTCATGATCCTGGCCTCGACCATGCTGCTTCGAGCCTTGATCGGGCATGACTTCTCGCTGGCCTATGTGGCGAAGTTCACTGACACGTCCCTACCCCTCCTCTACACCATCGCGGCCTTCTGGGCGGGCCAGGAAGGCTCGCTGCTCTTCTGGGCGCTGACCATGGGCCTGGCGGTCGTGGCCTTCCTCTACTCGAAGTCCTACAAGGAGCTCTCCCCGAGGACGCGGCTCTATTTCTGGATGTTCTACCTGCCCATCCAAGCCTTCTTCCTCCTGCTGCTCACCGGCATGAGCAACCCCTTCGTGGCGCTGGCCACTCCGCCCGCAGACGGCCAGGGTCTCAATCCGCTCCTGCGCAACATCGGAATGGCGCTGCATCCGCCCTTGTTGTTCTTCGGCTATGCAGGATTCACCATCCCCGCCTGTCTCGCCTTGGCGTTTTCCCTTTCCGGCGAGCGTAAATCCTGGGTGATCACAGCCCACAATTGGACCCTGTTCTCCTGGGCCTTCCTCACGTCCGGCATCCTTCTGGGCGGCTGGTGGGCGTACATGGAACTGGGCTGGGGCGGCTACTGGGCCTGGGACCCGGTTGAAAACGCCTCCCTCATTCCCTGGTTCTCGGCCACGGCGTTGCTGCACACGGCGCTTCTTGAGCGGCGCTTCGGCACGCTGCCGCGCACCAACGTTTTTCTGGCCTGCCTGACCCTGCTACTCTGTCTCTTCGCCACCTACCTCGTGCGCAGCGGCGTGGTGGAATCCCTGCACGCCTTCGGCGCGGGCAGCGTGGGCCGCCCCCTCATCCTGGCCATCGCGTTCGGCATGGCGCTCAGCCTCGTCGTCGTCGCGGCCATGCCGCGCGGCAATGCCCCCGCTTTGCCCCAGATGGGCAGCAGGCAGGGGCTGATGACAGTGTCCGTCTGGCTGTTCATCGCCCTCGGCGGCATCGTGCTCCTCGGCACCATCTGGCCCGTCATCAGCCAACTGTGGGAACCCAAGCCCATGGGCATGACCAAGGGCTTCTACAACACCATCTGCCTGCCGCTGTTCACCGGTTTGGCCATGCTGCTGGCCGTGGCCCCCTGGTTTGGCTGGCGAGGAAGCCTGGAGAAGCCCAAAATGGCGGCCATCCCCGTCGCCGTCTGGATCGGAGTCCTCGGGGTAGGGTTGTGGCTCGGCATCAAGCCTGTGCTGGCCGTGGCCGGGGTGGGTGCGGCTGTGGCCGTGGCCGTTTCCTCTGCACTGCTCGCCTTCTCTATCCCCAAAGCTGTGCGCAGCCGGAGCTTCTGGAGCAGCCACGGCTCCCACCTGGGCTTCGCCTGCATCGTTCTGGGGGTGGCGGTGTCCGGGCCATTCCAGAAGAGCGCGGAAGCGCCGTTGTCGCCCGGCCAGAGCATCTCGCTTGAAGGCTATGAATTCACATACACACGGATGCGGCAGTTCAAAACCACGGAAATGAGCGTCGATGAGGCCATCGTCCAAGTGGTCAAAGACGGCAAGGTCGTCGGCGAGCTGACCCCGCAGAGTCGCTCATACCGCAATTTCGACCATCCCAACAGCGAGGTCTCCGTAATCTTCAGCCTTGGCGACGAGTTGTATGCCACCATCCACGACGTAAAGGGCGAACTCGTCTCACCGCTCAAGGTCACCATCAACCCGATGGTCAACTGGGTCTGGATCGGCAGCGTGATCGTTTGCCTCTTCCCGCTGCTTGCCCTGCGGTCCAGACGCGAAAAATCCGCCAAGGCGCTGGAGAAATAGGATGAGAACCATAACCGCGAACAAAGAGTTCCCCATGCGCAAGATGATCATCGCCATGATGGGCGTCGGCGTCCTGGCGATATTCTTGACCTCCTTCGTCATGGGCGTCGATGTCCCGGCCTCCAAGGAACATGCGGGCGCCAAGGCCAAGGACTCGGAAGTGATGTCTTCTGTGGCCCCGCTCATGGCCAAGCTCAAGGACAATCCCAATGACAAGGAAGC
>JAVBYL010000346.1 GCA_030824035.1 Humidesulfovibrio sp. | reverse complement strand
GACGACACCACCGGCCCCGCGCAGGTTCCTCCCCCCAGGGGATTATGGACGCCCGCGCGGGGCTGTGCTACGTCCGCCCCATGCCACGCATCCGACTCACTCTTGCCTACGACGGCACCGACTACGCCGGGTGGCAGCTCCAGGGCAGGGGCGAACGCACCGTGCAGGGCGAGGTGGAAAAGGCCGTGGCAAAAATCTGCGCGGACCACACCGGGGGCGAGCGCATCCCGGTGAACGGCGCGGGCCGCACCGATTCCGGCGTCCACGCCCTGGGCCAGGTGGCCCACTTCGACGCGCCCGAAGCCCTGGGCGGCATCCCCTGGGCCAAGGCCCTCAACGGCCTCATGCGGCCAGACGTGCGCGTGGTTGAGGCCAGCGTGGCCGCCCCGCGCTTCCACTGCCGCATCGACGCGCGCTCCAAAACCTACGCCTACACCCTCTGGCTCGACCGCACCCACGTGAACCCGCTGCGGCGGCGCTACGTGTGGGGCATGCAGCAGCCCATCAACCTCGCCGCCATGGACGAGGCCGCCCAGATCTTCCTCGGCACCCACGACTTCAACAGCTTCAAGAACGCCGGAACCCCCGTGGGCGCGCGCGGAACCGTGCGCACCATCACCCACCTCTGGCGCGAGCCGGGCATGCTCCCGGCGGAGATGGTCTGGCGCATCCGGGCCGATGGCTTCCTGAAGCAGATGGTGCGCAACATCATGGGCTGCCTGGTTGAGGTGGGCAAAGGTAAAGTCCTGCCCCAGGATGTCCGATCCATCATCGAACGGCGCGACCGCAACCACGCCCTGCCCACAGCCCCGCCTTGGGGCCTGTGCATGGAGCGTGTGTACTATGGGGATGACGAACCCGCCCCCGGCGCGCCGCTGGACAGGGCCCATGACGACCATCAAGTGGCAGGGGGAGCTCCACAGCGCCCTGACGGGGCTGGCGGAGAGCCAGCAGTCTGACGCCACCCGCTCCGGCGGGGTCTTGGGTGCGGGCCAGCTTACCGCGCAAAGCGTGGCGGACGACGCCCGCCTGTCCCTGGCCGCCGGTCGCAGCCTGCGCGTGGGCAGCACCCTGGCCCTGGCACTGGATGGCGCCCTGCGCCGCCTGGAGGAGCGCGCCAACGCCTTCGCCTGGCCCACCGAGGGCTTCCCCTTCGAGAACTCCCGCTTTGCCACCGTGCCCGCGCAAAACCAGGGCGACCTGACAGCCACGCTGCCCGACATGCTGCCAAATCAATCCGGCTGGATCCAGGGCGACAAGCTGCTCTCGCGCAGCTTTTCCGCCGCCAGCCCGGCGGATTCCTCCAGCTCCACGGGCCTGGAGGCCGGGGACTACACCCTGCGCCTGGGCCTGGGCGACAAGACCGAGAGCCTGGACATAACCGTGGAGCAGGGCTGGACCAACGGCGAAGTGCTCAATGCCGTGGCCCAGGCCGTGAACAACTCCACCCTGGACGTGCAGGCCGAGGTGCGCAGCCAAACCGGCTCCGGCATTCTGAACCCGGAAACGGTGAAAACGGGCAGCTTTTTGGCCCTGACGGTGGACCGCGCCAGCGCGGACCAGAACGCCAGCCTCACCGACACCACCGGCCACCTCGCGGGCTGGCTGGGCCTTACGGACCGCGACCTTTCCGCCCTGCCCCCGGGGGAGCCAGCCACCCTGGGCACGCTGCAAACCACCAGCCTCGCCGTGGCGCGGCCCAGCCTGTACCAAAGCAGGGGCTTCGACCCCGAGGCCGAGACCACCCTGGCCCCCGGCACGTACACCGTGGCCTACGCCGTGGGCCCGGCCTCCGGCAGCGTGTACGGCGGCGAGGTCAGCATCACCGTCACCGCCGGGGACACCTGGCGCGAGGTGCTGGCGAGCATGGCCAACGCGCTGGGCTCGGCCAGCCCGGCCATGGCGGCGCAGCTGGTTCCGGCAAGGCGCGTGTGGGACTCCGCCACCGATGAGCTGCACGCCGTGGTGGACGGGGTGGGCATGTCCGTCAGCGCCGTGGCCCCCAAGCAGGGCTGGCGGCTCAGCCTTTCCGATGGAACAACGGACGCCGGAGCGGACAACATCCTTTCCGCCACGGGCCTGAACGTGACGGCCCAGCCCGGCAGCGATGGAGTCATGGTCATCGACGGGCGGGAGCGCACCAGCGCCACCAACACCTTCACGGCGGACCGCGGCCGGGTGGTGCTGGACCTCGCGGGGACCTTCGGCGAAACCGTGCCCGTGAGCATCAGCGGCCCCTTCGAACGCCTGGCGGACGGCCTGGCCGACGTGGTGAACGCCTACAACGGTCTGCGCGACCTGCTGCTGGGCAACGCCGATGTGCTGCGCGACGGCCTGGCCGAGGACTGGCGCACCCCGGTGGCGGAGCGTGCCTCGGCCCTGGCGGATGTGGGCCTGCGGGAAACCGGGCGCGACAAGCTGCTGTGGCTCTCGGCGGACGACTTCCTCACCGCCCTGGCGAAGGACCCCTCCACGGTGCGCGCCGCGCTGTTGGGGGATGGCGCGCTGCTCCCGGCCCTGGGCGAAAAGGCCGCCAAGGCCCTGGAGGACGGCGCGGAGGCGCTGCTGAAGCCACGAGAGGAGTTCCCCGAGCGCGACCCCATGCTGCGCAGCCCCACCCTGCGCTCCGAGCTGGAGGTGGAGAAGGCCAACCAGTTGCTGGACCTGTACGACACCAAGGTTTTGGACGGTCTGCCCGCCGCCCCCTGGGAAACGGGTGGGGGCCTGCTGCGCCGCCGGGGCTGAGGCGTTTTCCGCCTGCCCCGCGCCAGGGGCGAAAGGTGTGCGCGGGCTGTTCAGCACGAGATACAGCCGCATCGAATTTTTTTCGTGCCGAGGCGAGATTTTTGGCTTTTCCCACTTGCTGTTTTCAAAAGCCTGCGATAATGCGGCATAAGGTCAAGGCAAGCTTGGAGCGTCGCGCGAGGCGTGTATACCAATGATTTCGGGTGACGGGACAAGGCGGGTATCTTCGTTTTTCACCAGGAGTAGGAACAGATGAAGTCCATTTATGTTGGCAATCTGCCTTTCAGCGCCAAGGAAGATGAGATTCGCGACCTTTTCGCCGCCTACGGCGAAGTGCAGGCCGTCAAGTTCATCATGGACCGCGAGACTGGCCGCTTCCGTGGCTTCAGCTTCGTGGAGATGGACGACACGGGTGCGACAAAGGCCATCGAGGCTCTCGACGGTAAAGACTACGGCGGCCGCACCCTGCGCGTCAACGAGGCCAAGGAGCGCGCCCCCCGCCCGCCCCGCCGCTACTAAACATCGCTCAAACCCGACGACACAAGGCCCCCGCTCCACCACGGAACGGGGGCCTTGCTTTTGGCCAGGGCGGAATTTGACGTTGGATGTGGAAGGGGGCCAAGGCCCCGCGCACGCTCCGGCGGCCCTGCTAGGCGTGCAGCAGCTTGAGCCCCACAATGCCCGCCGCGATGAGCCCGATGCAGCCCAGGCGCAGCGCGCCCGCCGGCTCGCCCAGCACCAGCATGCCGAACACCGCCGCGCCAAGTGTGCCGATGCCCGTCCACACCGCGTAGGCCGTGCCGATGGGCAGGTGGCGTACGGCCAGGCCCAGCAGGCCCATGCTGGCGATCATGGCCGCGCCCACGAGCAGCGAGGGGACGAGGCGGGTGAAGCCCTCCGTGTACTTGAGCCCCACGGCCCAGGCGACCTCAAAGAGTCCGGCGATGGCCAGATAGATCCACGGCATGATGATGCGTCCTTGCAGGCTGGCGGGGTCGTCCCCGTGGAGAGGAGAGCCGTGCCGGGTCGTCCCGGCGGGCTTGGAGCGAACAAGGGGGCGATAGTGTGCGCGCGGCTCGGTGTCAAGGGACGGGGGCCGGGTGCGGGGGACGCCTTGGCGCTCCCCCGGCGCAACAACGCGCCAGCCCGTAAAGGCCGCTAGTTGCCCTGCGCCTTGGCTTGCCTCACCCAGCGCGCATTCGCATCGCTCTCCGGCCAGTGGTCGAACACCTGCAACCCTTCGGCCTCCAGCACCGGCCCGATGAACTCGACCTTTCTGCCGAGCATCTCGTACAGGACATCGCAGGGCAAGGTTTTGCCCTTGATGCCCAGGCGCTTGTTGAACTGTGCGTAGTGCACCCCGTACACGATCTTCACGATTCCCTGCTCGGCCATGACGCTGGTGCAGCTGGGGCAGGGCGCGGTGCTCACGTACACCGTGCTGTTGCGGATGACGTCCTTGGGGAGGGTGCGCCTGGCATGGACCATAAGGTTTATCTCGGCGTGGCGCGAAAAGTCATTCTCTGTGTTGACCGTGTTTTCCGAGGTCGCAACGACCTTGCCGTTGTGCACCAGCACGGCGCCAAAGGGATGGTCGCCCTTGCTGGCGGCGCTCAAGGCCAGTGTGTAGCATTGGCGGATGAACGGCTCGTGCGCTTTCAGGTCGGCTGCGCTGAGTGCGTGCTGGGAAAGCACCGCCTGGGCCGGGGGATCTTGAGCGCTGGCGGTTCCGCTGGCGAGGTGGAGCATGGCCAGGAAGAGGCAGCAGCCCAGGGCGAAGAGAGTCCGTTTCATGTGTGTTCCTTTTGGAGTTGAGGCTGGGCGGCGGCGACGAGCGCGGCAAACGCGACGGACGCGGCGGACGGGGCACTGGTCGGCCCGCTGGCCCGGCAGGGGCTCGCGCCCGGAAAAACCCTGGTCAATCAATGTTCGTCAGTCATCTGTGGGCACCCTCGCGCCCGCGCTTCCCCACAGCCTGGCGCACAGCTCCTCCAGCATGGCCAGCAGCTCGCCGCACACGCCGCCGATGGCCGGGGGGGTGCCGAAGAGCGCCCGGCGCGTCTCGCGCAGGCTCACGGCGAAGATCTGGTCCGGGGCCACGGCGTCTCCGGTTTGGAAGGCCGGGGCCGGGGTTTGGCGCACGGTCATGTCCAGGCGCTCGGCCAGCAGCAGGCCGGACAGGCCGGAGCGGAACAGCTCCGCCAGGCGGGCGAACTCCGGCGCGCGCGCGGCCCAGTAGGCCTCGGCCTCCGGCGTGGGCGCGGCGGCCAGCGCCTCGCACAGCAGGGCGTACAAACTATTGATGCCCGGCCCCGGCAGCCCGCGCCGCCAGCCCATGAGCCAGGGATTGCGCCAGAACAGCAGCAGGTGGCTCTCGCCCACGGCAATGGCCCGCTCCACCGCCGCCTTGGCCGCCAGCAGGGTCGCATCCGGCCAGCGGGGCGCGCCTTGGCCCACCCGCCAGGGGGGGATGGCCTGTATGGCGGAGCTGCCGCTGCCACTGAAGGAATTGCCGCCGAGCTCGCGCAGCAGGTGCGCCAGCCAGGCGTTGGCCTCGGGGCTGTCCGGCGTTTCCAGGTGCGGGTAGGAAAGCACATAGCGGCCAGCGCCATACCGGCCGGAGATCACCGCCGGGCGGCCGACCAGGAAATCCGGGCGAATCTGCAGACCGTAGAGGTTTTCCCAGTCCGCCAGGGTTTCCTCCGGCAGGAGCGAGAGGTCGAGATCCCCCACCCAGAAGTCCTTGCCCAGGCCCGCGTAGCGCGCCAGCACCTCCACGCCGTCGCCTCCAGCCCCGTCGCCACTGGCCCCACCACTCCCCGTTCTGGCCGGGGCGAACTGCGCGGGCCACCACACGGGCGCCGTAAGGGTGGACGAGGCGAGGGTGGGCACGCCGGGCTTGCAGAGGGGGCTGCCCGCGTCGCAGTTTAGGCGCACCGTGCCGGACAAAAAATGTTGCAGGCGTCCGGCAAAGCCCATGCGGCCCC
Source organism: Humidesulfovibrio sp. (assembly GCA_030824035.1). Classification (GTDB taxonomy): domain Bacteria; phylum Desulfobacterota; class Desulfovibrionia; order Desulfovibrionales; family Desulfovibrionaceae; genus Humidesulfovibrio. The sequence continues at coordinate 3,676 of JAVBYL010000346.1, read as the reverse complement.
AGGGGCACAGGCCCAGGCTGTCCTCCGCCTTCGGCCCCGTGAGGGCAAGCCCCGCCCCGCCGCAAAAGCCCAGGTACGAGCCGCCCGCCGCCACAAAGGCGCGTATGGCCGCCATGCCGCCGGGGCCAAGGCGCAGCGCCCGGCCCCGCGCCCAGCCGCCCGGCACTATCAGCAGCGCGGGCGAAGCGGAGCCCGGAACCGGGGCGGGGTCGCCGGACTTGCCAGAGAGCGCGCCCTCGGCTATGTCATGTGCGCGTAAAATTCGGTGGGGAGTGCCCAAAGCACGCAGAGCGCGCAGCACCAGCACTCCCCACAAGTGCGAGTCATCCCACAAGACGAAAACGCGCGCCATTGTACGCTCCCAAGGTTTCCGGGCACCCTACCCATGCCCGGCCTCCCTGGCAACCCCTTCGGGGTTTCATGGGGGGAAGGGAGCGGGCGGCGAGCGACATGCTTTCAAGGAGCCCATAATGTCTGACGCCACCCTGCCCAAAGGTTACGAGCCCGCCGACGTGGAAGCCCGCTGGGGCAAGCACTGGGAAGACAACAAGACCTTCAGCCCCGATCCGGCCGAGGTGCTCTCCGGCGAGAAGCAGCCCTACTCCATCGTCATCCCGCCGCCCAACGTCACCGGCGCGCTGCACATGGGCCACGCCCTCAACCTTACCCTGCAGGACATCCTGTGCCGGTTCATGCGCCAGCAGGGCAAGAGCGTGCTCTGGGTGCCGGGCACGGACCACGCGGGCATAGCCACCCAGAACGTGGTGGAGCGCCAGCTGAAAAAAGAGGGCAAAAAGCGCGACGACCTGGGCCGCGAGGCGTTCATTGAGCGCGTGTGGGACTGGAAGAAGGAATACGGCGACCGCATCCTGAACCAGATCCGCCGCATGGGCGCGTCGGTCGACTGGACCAGCGAGCGCTTCACCCTGGACGAAGGGCTCTCCAAGGCCGTGCGCGAGGTGTTCGTGCGCCTGTACGGCGAGGGCCTCATCTACAAGGGCAACTACATCGTCAACTGGTGCAACCGCTGCCACACCGCCCTGGCCGACGACGAGGTGGAGCACGCCCCCAAGAAGGGAAAGCTCTACCGCATCCGCTACGCCCTGGCGGATGGTTCCGGGGAGCTGATTGTGGCCACCACCCGGCCCGAGACGCTCCTTGGCGACGTGGCCGTGGCCGTGCACCCGGAAGACGAACGCTACACCTTCGCCATCGGCAAAAAGGTCATCCTGCCGCTGGTGGGCAAGGAAATCCCGGTCATCGCCGATGCCTACGTAGACAAGGAATTCGGCACCGGCTGCCTCAAGATCACTCCGGCCCACGACATGAACGACTGGGCCCTGGCGCGCACGCACGGCCTTGAGGTCATCCCGGTCATCGACGACAAGGGCGACATGAACGAGAACGCGCCCGAGGCCTACCGGGGCATGGGCAAGAACGCCTGCCGCGACAAGGTGGTGGAGGACCTGGAAGCCCTGGGCCTGCTGGTCGACATCGCCGACCACGACCACAGCGTGGGCGAGTGCTACCGTTGCAAGAGCGTCATTGAGCCCCACGTGAGCGAGCAGTGGTTCGTGAAGGTGGCGCCCCTGGCCAAGGCCGCGCGCGAGGCCGTGCCCGCGCAGACCAAGATATTCCCCGCGCAGTGGGAAAAGACCTACTACGAGTGGCTGGACAACATCCGCGACTGGTGCATCAGCCGCCAGATCTGGTGGGGCCACCGCATTCCGGCCTGGACCTGCGAGGCCTGCGGCGAGCTCATCGTGCAGACCGAAGACCCGACCAATTGCCCCAAGTGCGGCGGCGCGCTGAAGCAGGAAGACGACGTGCTGGACACCTGGTTCAGCTCCGCCCTGTGGCCCTTTTCCACCTTGGGCTGGCCCGAGAAGACGGACAAGCTCAAGGCCTACTACCCCACCGGCGTGCTGGTCACCGGCTTCGACATCCTGTTCTTCTGGGTGGCGCGCATGATGATGATGGGCATTCACTTCCAGGAGCAGGTGCCCTTCCACCACGTGTACATCCACGCCCTGGTGCGCGACGAGCAGGGCAAGAAGATGAGCAAGTCCACGGGCAACGTCATCGACCCGCTGGAGATGATAGGCAAATACGGCACCGACTCCCTGCGCTTCACCCTCACCGCCTTCGCTGCCATGGGCCGCGACATCAAGCTCAGTGAGAAGCGCATCGAGGGCTACCGCCATTTTGTGAACAAAATTTGGAACTCCGCCCGCTTCGCCCTCATGAACATGGAGGGCGCGCCGAGGGCCGAGCTGAAGGATGCCCAGGGCCTAGCCAACCGGTGGATTCTGCACCGGCTGGAGGAGGTGAAGGACGAGGTGGAGAGCGCCACCCTGGAGTACCGCTTCAACGACATCGCCCAGGGCCTGTACCGGTTCATTTGGAACGAGTTCTGCGACTGGTACGTGGAGATGGCCAAGGGCGACCTGTACGGCACGGACGAGGCCGCCAAGGAGGCCACGCGCAAGGTGCTGCTCACCGTGCTTTCCGAGACCATGGTGCTGCTGCACCCGGTGATGCCCTTCGTGACCCAGGAGATTTGGACCGCCCTGCCCGGCATAACCAACCCGGACCTGGCCACCGTGCGCTACCCGGAGCGCAGGCCGCAGTTCAAGAGCGAGCAGGCCGCCCGCGACATGGCCTTCTTCCAGGGCGTGGTGGGCGCCACCCGCGCCATCCGCACGGAGCTGTGCATCGACCCGGCCAAGAAGCTCCCATTGATTATCGATACGGCTGGAGACAATCCAAACGCCTTCGACATAATTCACAACAACATGGCTCTGATCATGTCTCTTGCTCGCATTGATTCCGTAATTTACGCCCCTGGCAATGATGGCCCCTACGCCAGTGGCACCGCTATAGTCGAAGGCTGTCGCATTTTTGTCCCACTTGAAGGCTTGGTGGACTTCTCCACCGAGCTCGCCCGCTTGGACAAGGAACTGGGCAAGCTGGACAAGCAGCTCGCCGCGCTGAAGGGCAAGCTCTCCGCCCCCGGCTTTGCCAACAACGCCCCGGCGGACATCGTGGCCGCGGAGAACGAGAAGCTGGCGGGCATAGAGGACGCCAAGGCCAAGATGACCGAACTGCAGGAGCGCCTGAAGAGCGCCCTGGCAGAGGAGGCGTAGCACCATGGCCACCATTCCCGGCCCCCTGGTCATCCGCCCCTGCCGCGCGGCAGAGGAGCCGCTCATGGCCCAGATCGTCTGCGACGCAGCCAGCGCCTACAAGGGCGTCATCCCGGCCGACCGCTACCACGAGCCGTACATGCCGCTGGGCGAGCTGCGCGCGGAGGTGGCGGCGGGCGTACGCTTCTGGGGCTGCGAAAAGTGCGGCGAGCTGGTGGGCGTCATGGGCATACAGGACGTGGACAACAGCGCCGAGGGCGGCATCGGCAACGTGGCGCTCATCCGCCACGCTTACGTGCGCACAGCCCAGCGCGGCCATGGCATCGGCGGCGCGCTGCTGGCCCACCTGGTGGAGCAGACCACCCGGCCCATCCTCATGGGCACCTGGGCCGCGGCCACCTGGGCCGTCAACTTCTACGAGAAAAACGGCTTCACCTTGACCTCGCACGAGGAAAAGGAAAGACTTCTGCGAATCTATTGGAACATCCCGGCGCGGCAGGTGGAGACCTCGGTGGTCTTGGCCGACGGAC
>JAVBYL010000058.1 GCA_030824035.1 Humidesulfovibrio sp. | reverse complement strand
CGCCTTGCTTTGGTTCACCTCAATCTTCATGTGTATCCATTCGCCGAGTCCGATGTCGGCGTATGACTCATACTTTTCCGGGCTTTCTCTGCGCAGCCGAGCGAAGTCATAGCCGGGCAACGCAAAATACTGCACCGAATGATTCCGGCGAACCTGGTCATCAACGCGGCCATTCGCAGGCCGCAAATAGATCGACTCGAAACGCAAGTCCGCATCAATCCTGAATCCGATGCCGATGAATCCGCGCGCGTAGCTTGGGGCATCCTCATCCAACGTGGCAGCCACATCACACTCAATGACACCGTCATGGAAATCCATGGGAATCCATGCCACGTTCGCGCGATCAGTCAGCAGTTCCTTTTGCGGGTCCTGGTAGGACTCGCGGGGCATCGTCACCTTGAAGGCCTGCTTGCCTTCAAAGGACTCTTGCTGGATCGACACACCGGAAACCCTGAATTCCGTGGCGGACTTCGCCCGAATGACACTGCGATCGTTTGCTTGTGCCAAGCCTGTGCACAGCAGAACCACGGGAAGAAACGAGAACGCTATCCAGTACTTGCTCATAGGAATATCCTCATGCGTTTTGTTCTTGGCCTGCTACATACCATGATTGGCAGCACGCTCAAGTGATGGAGCGGAGCTGCTCCGCACTATCCGCCACAAACTTTGAAACGGGCCTTAAGTGAGCACGACGATCTTCCCATCGGCCCGGTTGCTCTCCATCAGCTGGTGAGCCCGAGAGATATCCTCCAGCCGGAACACCTTGGCGATGTGCGGAGTGATCCCGTTTCGGCGTATGTGGTCAAAGATGTTATCCATAATGGCCTGCGTCGGATAATTACTGAAAAATGATGTGAGGCAAACGCTGTTCGGGATGTCCTTGATGGGGTCGAAACCATCCAGCGTATGCTGCCCGCCCAGGATGCCGGTGACGCAGACGACGCCGCGCTGCGCCGTGAGGAGCAGGGACTCTCTCAAAGTGGCGGGGCCGACCAGCTCCAGCACCTTGTCCACGCCGGAAGGACAGTGTTCGCGGACCTGATCCGAGAGGGTGCCGTCGTCCAGAAGCTGGTGGTCTGCTCCTATGGCCTTAAGGAAGCCCAGTTTTTCCTTGCTGCGGGTCGTGGCCATGACGGTGCAGCCGAAACTCTTCGCCAGTTGCACCGCCGCGATCCCTAAAGCGCTGGTGCCGCCGCGCACAAGGACGCTGTCTGGCGGGGCCAGTTGCAGCCCGTCGTTGAGGGAGCCCCATGCGGTGAAGAACGTCTCCGGGATTGCGCCGAGGCTGGCCCAGTCCATTTCCACGTCCGCACGGAACACCTGCCGGGTCGGCAGCAGCGCATACTCGGCATACGAGCCGTCGAAGCTCCTCCCCATGCCGCCCATGAGGGCCACGACGCGCTGCCCCCGGGCAAAAGCGCTGTCCGAGGGATCGGCGATTTCCCCCACGCACTCGATGCCAATGATGCGGGGGAGCTTGATGTGCTCCATCCCGGCCTCGATGCTTCGAACCAGCACTTCGGAGCGGTTGATGCCAAAGGCCCGGACGCGCACCAGCACCCATCCCGGCCGCACTTGCGGGACGGAAACCTCGCGGACGGCCAATTCCTCCGCCTCACACGTGCCATGCAGCACAACAGCCTTCATGGTGAACGTTCTCATGCTCAGGCAACCGTCTTCCAGCACTGCGGGTCCGCGCTGAAATGGCTGCCGGTGTATCCAGACGCAACGGCCGGGCAACCTCGGCAAAAACGCAGCAGCTGGCAGCGAGCGCATTTTTCGAACTTGTCGTACTGCCTATAGGGAGCCATGGCGTCTCCGGTGAAGACTTCGGCGAGGTCACAGGTGAAGACGTTCCCGACGCGGCTTTCCATGCGGCGGCATGCGTGCACGTCTCCGTCCGGCAGAATGGTCAGGTGGGATATGCCGCAGTTGCAGCCGTCATAGATCGTGTCCGCGTCGAGCCCGTCCGGAATCTGGAACAGACCCTTCTCGTGGAGGTAGAGGGTCCAAAGGTGGTCCTTGAGGTTGAACAGGGTGCCGGTATCCCGGTACTGCTCGAACTTGCCCCAGCAGGCATCCAGAAGATCCCTGTAGTCCTGGGGCGAAATATGCGTGTGCTCATGGGAGCCTGTCGGGCAGTAGCGGGCAAAGGCGAATACATGCGCATGGTGCGCGACCACGGTGTCGATGATCCCTGAAAGCTCGTGCATGTTCAGGGCGGATACGGTCGTCATGACGACGCTTTTGATGCCCGCCTGCCGGATGCAGGCAATCTTTTCCAGGGTTGTGGCGAAGGAGCCGGGCTTGCGTATCCGGTCGTGGGTTTGCTCCAGCCCATCGATGGAGAGCTGGTAGCGGTCACAGCCAAGCTCACGCAGTCTTCGGCACACATCATCATCAAGATGAAACGGATTGCCCATGACGCTGAAGTGGATATCCATTTCTTTCAGGCATTCGAGGAGACGCCAGAAGTGAGGGTGCAGGATGGGATCGCCGCCAGTGATATGGAAATATGGCGCGCGTTTCAGCGCTGCGCACATGTCGATGCACTTGCGCAGCGTCATCTGTATTTCTTCCCACGACATGGTCCGAATGGGAGCCGGGTTCAGCTTGGAGAAGATGTAGCAATGGGCGCACCGCTGGTCGCAGGCGTCGGTCAGGTGCCACTGTATGGAGAAATGGGTGTCCATCGTTATTGTCGTGGGGATGAGGATTGGCGTCTTGCTGTCCTGGTCGGTCCTCGGCGTGGTTCCCACACCGGGGACCGACCAGAGGCGCTCTCTACTTCCCGTCACCGGCGCCGCAGGAAGAACTGCGACCCTGGACGACCTTGTCGCCTCCCGCGCCACAAGAGGAGCCGCAGTTGCTGTTTGCGCCGGGAGCGCTCTGGTGCCCCAGGTAGCCCTGGGCGCTCTTGAAGGAATGATATGCCTTTGCGTTGGACCATGCGTTCAAGCTGTTCAGATTGCTCATTGGTTGTTCCTTTACGTTAGAAGATTGCACGCGAACCCGTTGCGCCTCAAAGCTGTGCAACGGTTGGCCTCGCACGTCTTTCGCCCATTTGGCTTGGAGTGGATGTAGGCACTATTCGGGAGGGGCGGAAGTACGCACTAATTTATTCGGCTAGTTACATTTAGGTGAGTTTTTAGAAAATCCGATGGGATGGCGGCGAAAATTATTACATAGGACCGGCAGGAAGCATTGTCTTGGACGGCGGTCCCTGGAATTGCGACATATTGCCCGAGCTGATACGCTCAACCATCAGGAGGAAGCCTATGATCGTAAAGAAAGATTTACCCGCCTGTCCTGTGGCCACAACGGTTGGGCTTATTGGCAACAAATGGAAGCTCCTCATCCTGCGCGACGTGCTGGCAGGCCCCAGGCGTTTCGGCGAGCTGCTCAAAAGTCTGGAAGGGATCAGCCAAAAGGTTTTGACCGACAATTTACGGGCAATGGAGGCGGATGAGTTGCTCAAGCGCAAAGTATACCCGGAGGTCCCCCCCCGCGTGGAATACAGCCTGAGCGATTTGGGAGAATCCATGCGCCCGATTTTCAGGCAACTGGAAGAGTGGGGCCTTGATTACAAGAGCAAGCTGGCGAGCTGATTCGCGGGCGACTGCTTAGCCATCTAGCAGACGGCGTGTCGAGCGCCGAGCCATGGTCCTGCCCCCCGTGGAACCAAAGTGCATTTGGCGGGGCTACTTCCTGGTGAAGATGAACCTGAAGCGCAAAGGCAATAAACGCTTGCCTCGTACCACGCGGAAGCTCCTGGCTCAGCCTCTGATGCCAAACTTCTGCTGGTCCATCGATTTCATGCAGGACACGCTCTACCGCGGGCGGTTGTTCAACGCCGTGGATGACGATAACCGTGAAGTCTTGGCCGCCGTAGACCGTATGGATCGGGTGCTCGACCGTATTGTGAGGAGCGAGGCCACTACCCGGAGAAATAGAGGATGGAGAATAGGCCGGAGGTCGTCGGCTCGACCATGGCCGCTTGACCGGAGACGCATGGCGTCATCTTGAAGTTCATCCGCGAATATAATAAAGAACGGCCCCACGAATCCCTCGGGGCTACGCCGTCGTCAGAGTTTGCCGCCCGGAGGGCAAGGGTACCCCCTGCCCTCCGGCGACTCCAGAATATCCATGACATCCCCCTAAATCCCGAGCTTTTGAAAGAAGATCTGGTTGCGCATCTTCGCGTCTTTCAACACTTTGTCCCAACTGATGACTTCGATGTAGAGGTTTATGTTGCCAATCCAGTCAAACCAACCCAGGCGGTCGGGCATGGGTGTGAAGTCCTTTTCCCGTTCCAACCATTTTTCGACTTTTGGCGTCAGGTCGCACACAACATAACCGTAGAAAGGCGTGTTCTCGGCGACCTGAATCTTGCGACCTTCAGGTGTCTTGTACTTGCCGTCGCGGATTTCATTCACATAGCGGATGATCTGCTTCACCGGATCATCGTCCGAAGACGGGTTTGCGAAGTCATCGCGCTGCGGCTTCTTGAACTCAAAGATTGTGATCGGATTGCTCGCCTCGTTGTCCCCGCGAAAGAACACTCGCTTGTTGTAAACGAGAAGGTCCGGGCGATCTGAATTTTTGCCGTCAAGCGGGAGATCCGAGGACACCCAAGTCGTAAAATTCAGGCGCTCGTCGACAAGCCAAAGATTGTGGTCCTGGAACGGCGTGGCATCCGAGTTCCCCTTGCGAGGGAAGATAATGTCGTGGACCACTCCTTCGGAGGAATATCCTCCGGATTGATCCGTTTCCAAGCTCTTGCCGAAGATCTCAAGGATGGTACGGCGAAGGGCGATGTAGTGGATCAGGTCGTTCCGGCTTGTGCCGGTGACCTTGTTGACAATCTCTACCACTCGACCTTGCACGTCCTCTAGATTGGTCTCATTCAGTAGGTTCGTCACGTCTCTACGGATCGCGACTTCCTGCGTGAACTTCTCCTTCTGGAGTCGTGTTTCAATCTCTTCCTTTGAGGGATTGAAGGGCATGCTGCTCAAGTCGATTGTTTCAAGGATTTCCTTGTGCCACGGGGCTTCTTCGTCCACATATTCCTGAACACGCTCTTTCTTGCGCTGTTGCCGGAATGTAATGTCTTCTCCCATCGTTTTTCGTGCGATACCGGCTGCGGCGTGTTCGATCTGAGCCTGCCCAATTCCGTGGAGGAGATCACTCTCCATCTGAAACTCGAACCCGCCGCGCTCAAGGGAGACATGGCGATCCAGATAAGGGCCGAATACATAGACTTTGATGATGTAGTTTCGCTCACGGTCTATTTCGCCGTTGCGATCCTTCTCAAAAAATTCATCTTCGAACTCGGGGATGTATTTATGAATCGGGGAGCCCGAGACTTCGCGCTTGTGCGCCACAAGACTGATACGGCTCTTTTGGTTGCGCGGCGAAAACAGCTTGAAGACTCGGACCCGGAATTCTTCGTTCGTCTCCGTGGCCTTCAGGACAAACGCTTTCCGCTCATCAATACCAATCTCGTGGATGACTGCGGACAGTTGGTTGCTGACGAAGTCATTGAGGCGAATTTCTTCGCTGCTATCCTGCTCGGAAAGCACAATATCCGGACAGACATAATCCTGCGTAATGAAGTAAGGAAGAAGATGCTCCACGAAAATGCGGGCAATGGTGCGGAGCTTCTTGTCGAACCCGCGCCCGCCTTTGAGCGTGGCGAGCGTCACAGTCGTTCCTGTGTCGCTCGCCTTGGCCGGGGCAACCTTCTCCCGGACAATAATCTCGTGCTCCTTCCCCATTGAGAAGCTGCGAGCTTTGAATTTGTCGCCATCGCGATAGACACTCTTGACGTGTAGGTCTTCGAAGTACTTGAGGCTGGTGAAGCGGCCAAATCCTTTGCCGCCTTCGGTGATCTTCAGGTCGGTGTAGAGCGTGTCGAAGGAGTCCCGGTGAGCTTGGTTGAAGCCAATGCCGTTGTCGACGATGTCGAAGCCGACAATTTCCGGCAGGCTGCCATCAAGTTCTGCCTGGCCTCCACGTTGAACTCGCACGGTCACCTTGCCGTCTTGCCTACCAGTTACGTCAATGGCCTGAATGCCGTTGACAATCATCTCGACGACAGGACTATACACGGTCGTGTTCGCGCGGATGTTCTCAACGGCTCGCTTGATGTTGACGTTGCTCATCTTTGCACTCCATCGGCGTCTAGTTGTGCCTCGCTGGCCCCGTCTGTTTGAGGGGCCTCGCCCCTCGCGTTGCCAGAGTGGCCTGCGCTTGGTGAGAGCAATGAATTTCGAGTGCTCTACGCGGAACTATGGTGGCAATCAAGGAAGCAACGCCGCGCTGCTGCCGAAGCTCGGAACCGCACAGGAGGCACCGTTGCGGCTGGTCAAGCAGGTTCAGGTGGCGTGAGAGTAGGCCTGTTGGGTATAAGCCCAGGTGGTTTTGACCCGGGCTTCTTCACCCTACACATTCCTGACCGTGATGCCCGTCGCCGTGGCGTCTACCCTTGCCGTGCCCGCCGTCTGCTGCCGCAGGCTCTTGATGTCGCGCAGGGGCGGTGCCCCGAACACCCGGCTGTACTCGCGGTTGAACTGGGTGCTGCTCTCGTAGCCCACCTGGAAGGCCACGGACGTGGCGTCCAAATGGTCCGTGAACATGATGCGCCGCGCCTCATGCAGGCGAAGCCGCTTCTGGAACTGCAACGGGCTCATGGCCGTCAGCTCGCGGAAGTGCCGGTGGAAGGTCGAGGTGCTCATGCTCGCATGGGCGGCCAAGTCGTCCACACGCAGGGGCTGGGTGTAGTTCTTCTTCAGCCAGTCGATGGCCTGCGTGAGCTGGTTGCTCTGGGTGCCAATGGCGCCCATCTGCCGCAGACGCGGCCCCTGTTCGCCCATAAGCAGACGGTAGACGATTTCACGCTGGACCAGCGGCGCCAGGATCGGAATATCTTCCGGCTGGTCCAACAGGTCCAGCAGGCGCTGGAAGGCGCAGAGCATGGAGAGCGTGACGCGGCTGACGGCCATGCCCCGGCTGGTCTGCTGCGTGCGCGGCTGGGGCAGGTTGCCATCCACCAGCAGTTGAGAAATCATGCGCGGGTCGAGCTTGAGCACCATCGCCAGGAAGGGCTTCTCCGGGCTGGCGTCCAGTATCTGGCCCACCACGGGCAGATCCACGGACACGATGAGGTAGTGGTCCGCGTCGTAGCTGAAAACTTCCTCACCCAGCAGGAGACGCTTGGCGCCCTGGACCACAAGACACAGGCTGGGCTCGTGTATATACCCCGTCTGCTCCGTGGGTGCTTCCCGATGAGAAAGCCCGAGTCCCGGGATGGCGGTCATTGAAAAATCGTCTTTTTTCGCGTGTCTGACAATGGTTCGCAGGAGTTCCTGGCGGGCGACGCCCAGGTCTTCCCCGGTCTCGCAGACTTCGTTCGTGTCTTGGTGTTTCACGGGATTCTCTCCTGTTCTTGGCTGCATTCTAGCACGAAAACGTGCTTTGGTGTCCAGCGCCGGGCACTACCGGCTCCCCAGCACTTCGCCAAGCGCTGTGGCCGCGTTTCCGGCCTCCTTCTTCCCGACCTTGGCGGCGAGCACCTCCGCCAGTGTCTTGAGCTGCACCTCGCTCAGGCCCACGTTCAGCCCGACGCGGCAATGGGAACGCAGCTGGCTGGCCGTTCCGTCCAGGCTGGCCAGCGCCGAAATGGTGGCGATTTCCCGGCTTTGCCAGTCAAGGGCGTCGCGACCGAAGATGTCGGCGAACAGGTGCTCCTTCAGGAATTGGTCGATGGCGGGCGCGAAGTCGTAGAGCGGTCCCTTCACCGGTGCGCCGACGAGCTTCGTCTGCACCTCCGTGCCCAGCTCCAGGCGGCTCTTTCCAGCTGGCAGCGGCCCGGACTCATTGCCGGGTTCGTCCTTGATGCCTTTCAGTTCCCGGTCCTTGAGCACGGCCATGAAGGCCGCGAGGCCGTTCAGACTGCGCGGGAAACCAGCATAGGCATACAACTGGATGAGAACCTCTTTGATTTCGCTGATGGTGAGCCCGGCGTCCAGCCCCTCGCGCAGGGCGGTGTCCAGTTTGGCCATGTCGCCGGTGGCCGTGAAGGCAGCAATGGGGACGATGCCCCTCTGCCTTGCGGTCAATGTACTTGTGTTCATGGTGTTGCCTTCAGCCAGCGCGGGCCGGGCAGTCAGGGTGAGGGCCGCCAGAGTGAGAGCGGTCAGGATGAGGCCCGCAAAAATGAGGGGCCAAGCGGCCATGGGAAACACCTGTGCGGTTGTGCCTTGCGTATGCTTCATTCGTCACCTCGCAGCGTTTTGGATCTGCCTGCCGCCGCCCGCCATCCGGGCTTCCGCCTCCCACCAGCGCGCAAAGCGCTGGGCCGGTTGTTCCATGTCCACGGCCTCGCCGATTCTTGGCGTGAGCAGCCGGAACGCCTTGCCTTCGCTCGCTGCGGCCAGGCGTTTGTACGGGTCGTCCCAGGCATGGTTGGAGATGGTGAAGCGCCCGGAGTGCACGGGCAGGATGGCCTTGGCGCGAAGGTCTTCCGCGCCCTTGGCCACTTCTTCCGGCATCATGTGGATGTTCTTCCAGCCCGGGTCGTACTGGCCGTCTTCCATGATGGCCAGGTCCACGGGGCCGAACTTCGCTCCGATGTCCGCGAAGTGCGGGCCGTAGCCGGAATCACCGCTGTAGAACACCTTGCGGTCCGGGGTTTCCAGCAGGAACCCGGCCCAGAGCGTCTTGTTGCGGGTGAGCCAGCGACCCGAGAAATGCCGCGCCGGCAGCACGTGGACGGTGAGGTTCTGGGCCAGGCGCACGTCCTCATTCCAATCGGCCTCATGGATGCGCGCCGAATCGAAGCCCCAGTCCTCCAGGATCGCGCCCACGCCCAGCGGGCAGACCACGGCCTTGATTCTGGGGCGTAGCGCCACCACCGTGTCGTGGTCCAGGTGGTCCCAGTGGTCGTGGGAAATGGCGAGGAGGTCAATGTCCGGGATGTCAGCAGGAGAGTATGGGTAGACCCCGTCGAAGGCCCGGTTCATGAAGAACAGCGGCGCGGCAAAGGAGCTGAACACGGGGTCCATGAGCACGGTGTTGCCGCCCAGCCGCAGGAACAAGGACGAGTGACCGAGCCACACCACTGCATCGTCACTCCCCGCCGCCAGGGCCTTGAGGTCGGTCTTGAGCATGGGCAGGGGCTGGTCCGGTCGCAGGCGCTCCTTGGGCACGAACAGGAAATCCCACATGGTGGCCAGCTGGCCCTTGCCGCTCGTCATCATCGGGGTGGGCAGCTGGTTGCGGAACGCGCCGTCCACGTAATTCGGCGAGGCTGTGATGCGCTCCAGGCGCTGGCCTTGCGGCAATGGGCCGATTTTCGGCTGTAGGGCGCAGGCGCCGCCCCCAACGCCGGCGACGCTGGCCAGCGCCAGCCCGGCCGCGCCCCGCTGGATGAATTTTCGGCGTGTCATTGTTTCGAACATGGTCTGGCTACTTCTTCAGGCCGATTTTGCGCAGCCAGGACTCCACGT
>JAVBYL010000051.1 GCA_030824035.1 Humidesulfovibrio sp. | reverse complement strand
GTTCGGGTTTGGCGTAGGGTTCGCGGCTGTATGGTGCACTTGGACGGAGTATCTTGTTCGCTGGGCGGCGCGGAGGTGTTGCGGGACGTCTCGCTTCATGTGGAGCGCGGCGATTTCGTGTTCCTCACCGGTCCTTCCGGCGCGGGCAAGACCACACTTTTGCGCGTGCTGTATGGCGATGCGCGGCCCAAGGCCGGCGCGGCCACGGTGGCCGGGGTGGACCTGATGCGCCTGCGCGCCTCCGGCCTGCCGGGCCTGCGCCGCAAGGTGGCCGTGGTGTTCCAGGACTTCAAGGTGCTGCCGGAGCGCACGGTGTTCGAGAACATCGCCATCGCCCTTGAGGTGCGCGGCGTTTCCGCCGTGTCCATCGACCGCCGGGTGCGCGCGGTCATCCGCGCCCTGGACCTGGAGGAGCGCTCCTACGTGCCCTGCGGGGCGCTTTCCGGCGGCGAGCAGCAGCGCGTGGCCATCGCCCGCAGCATGGTGGTCAACCCGGAGCTGATTTTGGCCGACGAGCCCACGGGCAACCTCGACGCCGACCTTTCCCGGCACCTCATCGACCTGTTCAAGCAGTTCAACACTTACGGCACCACCATCATCATGGCCACGCACAACCGCGAGGTGCTCGCCTGGGCCCCGGAGGCCCGGCAGGTGCATCTGGTGCGCGGGCGCATCAGCCTGCCGCAGGCGGAGGTGGTGGCCGAGCCGGAATACAAGCGCGGCGGCCTGCGCTGGCCTGGGGGCGCCTCGTGAGCACGGGCAACCACTTTTTGCGCGGCCTGGCGGAGATGCGCCTGCATCCCGTGGCCCAGATCTGCACGCTGATGGCCGTGAGCATGGTGACCCTGCTGGCCGCCGTGGGCCTGCTGATTCTTTCCAACATCGAGAGCGAGGTGCTGCGCTCCCAGGGTCAGGCGCGCTTCCAGGTGTACTGGCGGCCCGGGGTGGACCCGGCGGCCGTGGAGGCCCAGTGGGCCGACCTGAAGCGCACTCCCGGCGTTGTGGAGGTGAGCACCTTCACCAGCCGCGCTGCCCTGGCCGAGCTCATGCGCGGGCTGGCCCCGCACGCGGCCATGCCTGCCGCCGCTTTGGCCCCCAGGCCGGACGATGTGCCGACCTCTGCGCCAACTTCGACGCCGACCTCTGCCGCGCCCAATGCCGCGCCCAATGCCGCACAGGAAGGCCAAAACGCCTCCGAGGCCGCGCCCGCGCCAGACGCGTCCAAATCCGCTCCGCAGCCCGCTCCGCAATCAGCCGATGACTTCGCCTGGCTGGAGGGTGAGAACCCGCTGCCCGCCACCGCGCTCATCAGCTTCGCCATTCCCCAGGGCGAGGACCCGGAGCCTTGGATGGGCCGCATGTACGCCCGCCTGCACAAAATGGACGACGTGGAGCGCGTGACCTACAATCCCACGCAGCTTTCCCTGGCCACGGGCTGGATAGCCCTGGGCCGCAAAGCCGCGCTGCCCGCCATGGCGTTTTTCGCCGTGGTGGTGGGGCTGGTGGTGGGCAACACCATGAAGCTGATGATGCTGGCCCGCAAGGACGAGGTGGAGATTTTGACCCTGGTGGGCGCGCGTCCCTGGTACATCCGCGCTCCGCTCATGGCGGGCGGCATGGTGCAGGGCTTCCTCGGCGGCGTGCTCTCCCTGGTCTGCCTCAAGTTCGTGCAGGTGTGGCTGCGCGCCGCCCTGGATGTGCCGCCCCTGTTCCTCAAGGTGGAATTTCTGCCCCTGTGGCAGGCTGTTGCCCTGGTTTTCGCCACCACCGTGGTGGGCGGCCTAGCCAGCTTCCTCGCCGCCAGGCGTTAGGCGGTCGAGATGGTCGTGGGCGGCGCCCACGCGGCCGTCATCGAGTTCGCCGGGGCGCCCAACTCGTGGCATGAACCCCGAATCCACACCAGATTTCCCGCACGCAGCACAAGGAGAACCCGCATGGCCCCAAGCAAGAAGATGACCGCCCGCAGCTCCAAGATGACCGGTGGGCTTGAGAAGGCTCCGCACCGTTCGCTCCTCTCCGCCCTGGGCATGACCCGCGAGGAGATGCGCCGCCCGCTCATCGGCATCGCCAACGCCGCCAACGAGATCATCCCCGGCCACATGCACCTGGACACCATCGTGCGGGCCGTGAAGGACGGCGTGCGCATGGCGGGCGGCACGCCCATGGAGTTCCCCACCATCGGCGTGTGCGACGGCCTGGCCATGAACCATGAAGGGATGCACTTTTCCCTGCCCAGCCGCGAGCTTATAGCGGACAGCATCGAGATCATGGCCACGGGCCATCCCTTCGACGCGCTGGTGCTGGTGCCCAACTGCGACAAGGTCGTGCCGGGCATGCTCATGGCCGCCCTGCGCCTGAACATCCCCACCATCGTCGTCTCCGGCGGTCCCATGATGGCGGGCGAGAAGGACGGCAAGCGCGTGGACCTCATCGACGTGTTCGAGGCCGTGGGCAAGGTGAAGCTGGGCAAGATGGGCGAGGCCGAGCTGGACGAGCTGGAGGAGTACGCCTGCCCCGGCTGTGGCTCCTGCGCGGGTATGTTCACGGCCAACTCCATGAACTGCCTCTCCGAGACCATCGGCATGGCCCTGCCCGGCAACGGCACCATCCCGGCGGTGCAGGCCGCGCGCATCCGCCTGGCCAAGCAGGCGGGCATGCAGATCATGGAACTGCTCAAAAAGAACATCCGCCCGCGCGACATCGTGACGGAAAAGAGCGTCAAGAACGCCGTCACCCTCGACATGGCCCTGGGCTGCTCCACCAACACCGTGCTGCACCTGCCCGCCATCTTCCGCGAGGCGGGGCTGAACCTCACCCTGGCCATCTTCGACGAGATAAGCCGCAAGACGCCCAACCTGTGCCGCCTTTCCCCGGCCGGCAAGGACTACATCCAGGACCTGCACGCCGCTGGCGGCATCCAGGCCGTTATGGCCGAGCTTTCCAAGGCCGGGTTTGTGCAGCTGGACGCGCTGACCTGCACCGGCAAGACCGTGGGCGAAAACCTCGCGGCCTCCGGCGCGCATGTGCGCAACTACGACGTGGTGAAGCCCGTGGACAAGCCCTACGCCAAGGAGGGCGGCATCGCGGTGCTGTACGGCAACCTGGCCGAGCAGGGCGCGGTGGTCAAGCAGTCCGCCGTGGCCCCGGAGATGATGAAGCGCATTGCCAAGGCCCGGCCCTTCGACTCCGAGGCCGAGGCCTGCGAGGCCATCCTGGGCGGCAAGATCGTCCCCGGCGATGCGGTGGTCATCCGCTACGAGGGCCCCAAGGGCGGCCCGGGCATGCGCGAGATGCTCACCCCCACCAGCACCATCATGGGCATGGGCCTGGGCGACTCCGTGGCCCTCATCACCGATGGGCGGTTTTCCGGCGGCTCGCGCGGGGCGGCCATCGGCCACGTCTCGCCCGAGGCGGCCAGCGGCGGGCTCATCGGCCTGGTGCGCGAGGGCGACCAGATCGAGATCGACATTCCGGCGCGCAAGCTGAACCTGCTTGTGAGCGCAGAAGAACTGGCCGAGCGCAAGAAGACCCACCGGCCCAAGCGCAAGACCATCAAGTCACCGTTTTTGAAGCGCTACGCCAAACATGTTTCCAGCGCGGCCCTGGGCGCTGTGCTGGACTAGCGGCCCCGGCCCCTCCGGGCCGCATCATCCGCCAAAACGAGAGCGGCCCCCGCTTCGGCTGATTGCCGGAACAGGGGCCGCTCTTGCTATTGCCGGGGGTGGAACGGCGGCTGTGCGCGGCCTGTTCCCGAGAAAAGCGGGGGCGGCCGATCCGCCCCCGCAACCCCGGATGATTCCTGGGTCGGCGCTACTGACCCAGGAGGTCCTTCTTTCCATCCACCAGGCTGGTGATCACGGTCGGATCGGCCAGCGTGGAGGTGTCGCCGAAGTCTTCAATCTGCCCGGCGGCGATCTTGCGCAGAATGCGGCGCATGATCTTGCCGGAACGGGTCTTCGGCAACCCGTCGGCGAACTGGATCACTTCCGGCGTGGCGATGGGCCCGATTTCCTTGCGCACGTGGCCCACAAGCTCCTTGCGCAGCGCGTCGGACTCCTCGATGCCGCTCTTCAGGGTCACGTAGGCGTAAATGCCCTGGCCCTTGATGTGATGCGGCATGCCCACCACCGCGGCCTCGGCCACGTTGGGGTTGCTCACCAGGGCCGATTCGATCTCGGCGGTGCCCAAGCGGTGGCCGGAGACGTTGATGACGTCGTCCAGTCGGCCCATTATCCAGAAATAGCCGTCTTTGTCCACCCGTGCGCCGTCACCGGCCTCGTAAAAGCCGGGGAAGCGGTCAAAGTAGGTCTTGCGGTAGCGTTCCGGGTCGCCGAACACGCCGCGCAGCATGCCGGGCCAGGGCTTTTTGATGACCAGGTGGCCGCCCTCGTCCGGGCCCGCATCGGTGCCGTCGGCCTTGACGATGGCGGCGGCGACGCCGGGCAGGGCGCGGGTGGCGCTGCCGGGCTTCAGCGGGGTGGCGCCGGGCAGGGCGCTGATCATGATGCCGCCGGTTTCCGTTTGCCACCAGGTGTCCACGATGGGCGTGCGGCTGCCGCCCACGTTCTCGTAGTACCACATCCAGGCTTCCGGGTTGATGGGCTCGCCCACGCTGCCCAGAATGCGCAGGCTGGAGAGGTCGCGCTTCTTCGGCCAGTCGGTGCCCTCGCGCATCAGGGCGCGGATGGCCGTGGGCGCGGTGTAGAAGATGTTGGCCTTGAACTTTTCCACGATTTTCCAGAAGCGGTCCGGCTTGGGGTAGCTGGGCACGCCCTCGAACATGATGCTGGTGGCGCCCAGGGCCAGCGGCCCGTACACGATGTAGCTGTGGCCGGTGATCCAGCCCACGTCCGCCGTGCACATGTACACGTCGTCGTCTTTCAGGTCGAACACCCACTGGGTGGTGTGCGCGGCGTAGGTGAGGTAGCCGCCGGTGGAGTGCACCACGCCCTTGGGCTTGCCCGTGGAGCCGGAGGTGTACAGGATGAACAGCGGGTCCTCGGCGTCCATGTGCTCGTAGGCGCAGGGGCCGTTGATGTCGTCGGCGGCCATGGCCTCGTGCCACCACAGGTCGCGGCCTTCCACCATGCGGATGTCGATGCCCGCGCGCTTCACCACCACGCACTGCTCCACGCTGGGGCAGGTCTTGAGGGCCTCGTCCACGTTGCCCTTGAGGGGGATGGCGCGGCCGCCGCGCAGCACGGCGTCGGCGGTCAAGAGCACCTTGGCCTGGCAGTCGTCGATGCGGTTTTGCAGGCTGACGGCGGAGAAGCCCGCGAAAACGATGGAGTGGGTGGCGCCGATGCGCGTGCAGGCCAGCATGGCGATGGCCAGCTCGGGAATCATGGGCAGGTACAGGGCAACGCGGTCGCCGCGGCCAACGCCGAGCTTGCGCAGCAGGTTGGCGCAGCGGCACACCTCGGTGTGCAGCATCTGGTAGGTGTAAACCTTCACGTCCTCTTCCGGCTCGCCCTGCCAGATGATGGCGGCCTTGTTGCGGCGTCCGTCGGTGAGGTGGCGGTCCAGGCAGTTTGCGGAGACGTTGAGCTTGCCATCGCCGAACCATTTGATGCTGGGGGTGACCATGTCGGCCTCAAGCACCTTGGTGAAGGGCTTGTCCCAGCTGATGAGTTCGCGGGCGCGCTCGCCCCAGTAGCCCTCCGGGTCCTCGTCGGCGCGCTTGTACAGCGCCTCGTACTCGGCCATGGACTTCACGTAGGCGTTCTGCTGAACGCCCTTGGGGGGATCGATGGTGCGGCCTTCCTGCTGCATGCTTTCAATCTTATTCTCTTCGCTCATTGCCTCACTCCTGCCTTGTCTTTGGTGTGGCTGACATAAAGCGGCCCCGCTCCCAGGGAAGGGGCGCCGAACCGGCGTGAACAATCCGTGCCCCTGACCTAAATGACTGTGCAAGCCCTTGGCCCGTGATTTTAGGTAAACGGCAGAAAAGTCGAAGTGAACGGCAATACCACCCGGGGGTTCCATTCACCGGGCGGCGTCAGGGGAGGCCCAGCAGGGGGGCCAGCGCCGCCCAGGCGCTCTGCGGGGTGATGTCGCGCATGCAGGCGTGGTGCTTTTTGGGGCAGGCCTTGTGGCCGTGCAGGCCGCAGGGGCGGCAGTCCAGGCTCATCTCCAGCACGTGGGAGCGCTCCCCGCGCGGGAAAAAGCCCAGCTGGCGCACCGTGGGGCCAAACAGGGCCACCAGCGGCACATCCTGTACCCAGGCCAGGTGCATGGGGCCGGAGTCGTTGGTGAGGTACGCGGTGAGCAGCGGCAGGGCGGCGGCCAGCACCGGCAGGGGCAGCCTGCCTGCCAGGTTGACCAGACGCTCGGCCGTGGCGGGCGTGGTGGCCGTCTTCTCGATCTGCGCGGCCAGGGACTCCTCGCCCGGTCCGGCGAACAGCGCCACCACGGCGCCCGCCTCCAGGGCCGTTTTGGCCACGGCGGCGAAGTGCTCCACAGGCCAGCACTTGGTGGGCCAGGTGGAGCCGGGGTGTATGCCCAAAATCGGCGCGTGGGGATGAAGCCCCTTGGGGAACGCGGCGAACACCTCGGCGGCGCGGGCCAGGGCCTCCGGCGGCAGGTCGAGCCTGGGCTTGGGCGGGGTGGGGTCGATGCCCAGCGGCACGGCCAGCTGCATCAGCCGCTCCACCTCGTCCAGTTCGTCGAAGCGGCGGTCCACCAGCTGCGTGTAGGCCAGCCAGTTGTACCAGGGCGCGTCGTAGCCGATGCGCACGGGCGCGCCCACGGCGCGGGCCACCAGGGCGCTGCGCAGGCTCTTGTGCGGGGAAATCCAGAGGTCGAAGCCCTCCAGGGACAGCTGCTTGCCGTAACCCGGCGCGGAAAAGATGCTCTTGTGGCTGCCGCGTTTGGCAAAGGGGCGCACGCTGGCCAGCTCCCTTTGGTGGGTAAACAGCCCCTCGACCCCGGCGCGCACGAAGAGGTGCACCTCGGCCCCGGGGTGGCGCGCCTTCACGGCCTGGATGAGCGGCAGGGTGAGCACGGCATCCCCCAGAAAGGCGGTTTGCCAAATTCCGATGCGCTGGAAATCGTTCATGCCGACACCGCCCTGACCTGGGCCCGCTGGCCCTGAGCCCACTGGCCCGGCGCGGGCTTGCCCTGCGCGGGCGCCTGGGCTACAAGACCAAAAGCGGCCCATGGGGCCAGCGTTTTGGAGGCTGCCATGAAGTACATCATGTTCGAGGATTTTTCCGGCGCTCCGGTGCCCATCATCTTCCCCAAGCGCATCGATTTTGCCGAGATGCGCGAGCAGATTCCCTACACCAAGGTGCTCTCCGCCGGGTATGTGCAGCTTTCCGGCGCGGGGTTCGCCTGCCACGGCGAGTCCAAGAGCCTTGCCACGGCCGCCCGCCCGGAGGATTCCGCCATCATCACCGCCAAGCTGGCCAATCCTGACTTGTAGGCTCTGAACAGTAGCGGCCGTCGCCGCGCGAAGCAAACAAAAAAAGGCCGGGAAGGGATCAGCATCCCCTCCCGGCCTTTCGCTTGCGCTTTAGTCGTACTTCACCGCGCTGATCTTCATGAGGTGGTCCCAGGAGTGGATGGCCTCGATGTAGCGGATGGTGCCGGTTTTGCCGCGCATGACCAGGGAGCTGGTTTCCGCGCCGTAGCCGTGGTAGCGCACGCCCTTGAGGAAGGTGCCGCCGGAGATGCCGGTGGCCGCGAAGAACACGTCGTCGCTCTTCACCAGGTCGCCCACGGTGAGCACGCGGCGGATATCCACCCCGGCCTGGGCCAGCCCGTTCTTCTCGTCCTGCTTCTGGGGGTCGAGCTTGCAGAACATCTCGCCGCCCATGATGCGGATGGCGCAGGCGGCCAGCACGCCCTCGGGGGTGCCGCCGGTGCCCATCATCACGTCCACGTCGTTGCGCGGGTCGATGGCCATGAGCGCCCCGGCCACGTCGCCGTCGGTGTGCAGCTGAATGCGCGCGCCAGCCTCGCGGATGTCGGCGATGAGTTTTTTGTGGCGCGGCTTGTCGAGCACGAAGACGACCAGGTCGTCCACATCCTTGCCCAGGGCCTGCGCGATGCGCTTGAGGTTGGTCGGCACCGGGGCCTCGATGTCCACCACGTTCTTGGCGGCGGCGGGCACCACGAGCTTCTGCATGTAGAAGCTGGGGCCCGGGTCGTACATGGTTCCGGCCGGGGCAACGCCCACCACGGAGATGGCGTTGGGGCGGCCATAGGCCAGCAGGTTGGTGCCTTCCACGGGGTCCACGGCCACATCGACGCTCTGGGGGCCGCCCGCGCCGACTTTCTCGCCGTTGTGCAGCATGGGCGCGTTGTCCTTCTCGCCCTCGCCGATGATGACGGTGCCGCTGATGGCCAGGGTTTTGAAGGAAAGGCGCATGGCGTCCACGGCGGCGCGGTCGCCCGCGTCCTTGTCGCCTTTGCCCAGCCAGCGGGCGCTGGAGAGGGCTGCGGCCTCGGTGACGCGCACCAGGTCGAGGGCAAGATTCCTTTGCGGGGCTTCCATCGTAAGCACTCCTTCTCTGCTGGGTCTTCTGCGCGTGGCGCGGACCTTCAGCCATGATTATCGACGTGTGCGGGCACAGTAGCAAGCACACGCCCATTCCGCAAGCGACAGAGATGGCAAGAGCGCGGCGGCGGCGCAAAAACATCGTGCCCGGCTTCCGCTCGGGGGCGGAGGCCGGGCTGTTTTGGTCCGGGTGGGATTAAGGCGGGTGGTGGAGCTAGCGCACCACGAGCACGGAGCAGGGGGCCAGGGCCACAACGCCGCTGGCCACGCTGCCGATGGTGAGGCGCTTGGAGCCCTTCTTGCCGCGCGTGCCCATGACGATGAGATCGAACCCGCCCTTTTCGGCCTTGGCCACGATCATGTCCTCCGGGGCCACGCCGTTTTGCAGCACCACCTTGGCCTTCACCCCGGCCTTGGCGGCGATGGCCTTGGCCTGCTCCAGGGCCTTGGTCACTTCCTCGCGCAGCTTTTCCGTGGCCTGGGAGCCGAAAATGCTTTCCATGTCGTCGAAGGCCTCGGCGATGCCCAGCAAGGTCAGCTCCGCACCCTCCTTCTTTGCGAGGTCGGCGGCCTTTTCAACGGCCTTCATGGCGGACTGTGACGGGTCGACGGCGGCGAGAATCTTCATGCGGAACCTCCTTTGCAACTGTAGCACGGTGCTTCGCCCCAGCGCCGAAGAGCGGAAGGGTTACCGTATGCTGCATATATTGTGAAAAATGGAACAAGTCAAGGGGCAGGGCGGGAATTCGCCACAGGCCGGGCGTTTTCGCGCGGGTTACAACTGCACAGGCAGGGGGAAGCGCAGGGTCAGCTGGTTGCTTTCGCCCACCCTGCGGTAGCTGGCCTGCGACATGGTGCGGATGAGGAACAGGCCCATGCCGCCGGGGGCGCGGTGGTCCAGGTCCGCCTCCATGTTGGCGGTCAGCTCCGGCTCCAGCTCCGGCTCGCGCAGGGGGTCAAAGGCCGGGCCCCAGTCCGTGAGGACCAGGGTGAAGGCATCCGGCGCGGCGTGGCGCGCAAGCTCCACCTCGCCCGCCGTGC
>JAVBYL010000211.1 GCA_030824035.1 Humidesulfovibrio sp. | reverse complement strand
GTGCTTACCTCTCTGGTCAGGGAGCACTTGGAAGACCTTGAGAAGCACCGCTACAAGCCGCTGATCAAGAAGTTCCGCATCTCCATGGAGGATCTCAAGAACTACCTTGATATGCTTCAGGTGCTGGACCCCATGCCCGGCTCGAATTTCTTCAGCGGCGAGCCGCAGTACGTGAGCCCGGACGTGTTCGTGCACCAGTACGGCGAGGACTTCGTCATCATCCTGAACGAAGAGGGCTTCCCGCGCCTTCAGCTCAACTCCTACTACATGGAAAACCTGCAGGCCCGCACCTCCACCGAGAAGGACTACTTCTCGGAAAAGGTCCGCTCCGCCGAATGGCTCATGAAGAGCCTGTACCAACGCCAGCGTACGCTCTACAAGGTCATGGAGAGCATCGTGCGTTTTCAGCGCGGGTTCTTCGAGCATGGCGTCAGCAAGCTCAAGCCGCTCATCCTCAAGGAAGTGGCCGAGGACATCGGCATGCACGAGTCCACCGTCAGCCGCATTACCACCAGCAAGTATGTGGCGACGCCCCACGGTATTTATGAGCTCAAGTTCTTCTTCAACAGCGCCCTGGAGCTGGACGACGGCAGCCAGGTTGGCTCGGAGTCCGTCAAGGCGCTCATCAAGCAGCTCATCGGTGATGAAAACCCGAAGCGCCCCTTGAGTGACGAGCAGATCGGCGAGATACTGAAACAAAAGCTGGAGGTGAACATCGCTCGCCGTACAGTGGCCAAGTATCGTACAGCCATGAACATCGAATCGTCTTCCAAGCGCAAGCAGGTTTTCTAAATAGCCTGATACGCAACAATCCCAGGAGGTACAGCATGAACATCAGTTTTGCCTTCAAGAACTTCGATCCCTCTGACCACTTGAAGGAGTATGCAGCCTCCCGTTTTGAGAAGATCGACAAGTTCATCGGCGATACCGACGTCTATGAGCTGCAGGTCAACCTCTCTGTGGAAAAGTTCCGCCACAAGGCGGAGGTCATCCTCACCGCCGACAACCTGCACATCTCCGCCTATGAAGAATCCGAGGACATGTACTCCACCATCGACCTTGTGCTCGACAAGCTGGAAGTGCAGCTGAAGAAGATGCGCGAGCGCCAGAAGGAGCGCCGCCGCGCCGGAACCCCGCGCGGAGCGCGCATGGACCTCATCAACTTTGTGGATGAGCCCGGTGGCCGCGCCTCGAACATCAAGGAATCCGACCATTTTGATCCCAAGCCCATGAGCGTGGACGAGGCCGCCGACCAGCTGGACACCCTGAAGGACGAGTTCCTGGTGTTCCGCAACGCGGAGACCGGCCGGGTCAATGTCATTTATCGCGCCAAGTCCGGCGACTTTGGCCTCATCGACCCTGGAAACTGAAATGCGGCTGGACGAGTATCTTCACCGGGAGCTTGTGCTCCCTGATTTGCAGGCTACGACCAAGGCTGCCGTCCTCGAGGAGATGACGGCGGCCTTGGCCGCTCATGACAGCGGCGTGGACGCCAAGAAGGCCCTCGCCGTTCTGCTGGACCGGGAATCCCTCGGCACCACGGGCATTGGCGATGGCGTGGCCATCCCCCACGGCAAGCTGGCCGGGCTGGACCATATCATCGTGTGCGTGGGGCGCAGCTCCCGGGGAGTGGACTTCGCCGCCCTGGACTTCAAACCCTGCTCGATCTTTTTCCTGGTGCTGGCGCCGGAGCAGGTGACCGGGATGCACCTGCGCATTCTGGCCCATATCTCCAGGCTGCTCAAGGACGACTCCTTCCGCCGAGAGTTCGAGGACGCCCGGGATCGCGATTCCATCTACGCGCTGCTGCAGTCCGTTTAGGCGGAGCCCCCCATGAAAGAGCAAGAGGCCGTTTCCGTCGTCATCGTCACCGGGCTTTCTGGTTCCGGCAAAAGCACGGCGCTCAATGTCTTTGAGGACCTTGGCTACTTCTGCGTGGATGGTCTGCCGGCGGACATGCTGCCCAAGCTTGTGGCCCTGTTTCTCGGCAAGGATTCCAAACATCGCGGCCTGGCCCTGGGCATGGACCTTCGGCAGCACGACTTCATCGAGCAGTGGAACGAGGCGGTGAAGGAGCTGCAAACCCAGGGGATACGTTCGCGCATCGTCTTTGTGGAGGCGCGGCCCGAGACCCTGGTGCGCCGCTACGCCACCACGCGCCGCCCACACCCGCTGGAAAGCACCAGCCTGGGGCTGGAGCAGGCCCTGGACCGCGAGCGCATGCTGCTGGACCCCCTGCGCAAAGACGCCGAGCTGGTCATCGACACCACCAACTATTCCATCCACGACCTGCGCCGCATCATCCAGGAGCGTTTTTCCGCGCCGGAGGATGTGGGCACCAACATGCGCGTGCACGTCATCTCCTTTGGCTTCAAATATGGCGTTCCGGCCGAGGCGGACCTGGTGTTCGACCTGCGCTTTTTGCCCAACCCCTATTTCGAGCCGGAAATGCGGCCCATGTCCGGCAAGGACGCGCCGGTTGCGGAATATGTGCTGGACCGCGAGCCGGGGATGACCTTCAAGCAGAAGCTGCTGGATTTCTTGTTGTATCTCTTGCCGCTGTATGCCAAGGAAGGTCGGTACCGCGTGGCTGTAGCCATCGGCTGCACTGGCGGGCGGCACCGCTCCGTGGCCATGTCCGAGCTTCTCTTTGCCACTCTGCGCGAAAACGGATACACTGCCACCATCGAGCACAGACATTTCGACCTCGGCTAAAGCCGGGGCCGCGGAACGCACTGGCGCAGGCCACCACGGGAAATGAGGACATGGCGGAGAACACCGAAGCACAAGCACCAGCCAAGCACACCGGCATCCTCCTCGTCACCCACGGGGAGTTTGGGCAGGCCCTGCTTGCCGCGGCGGAGATCATCGTTGGGCAGCAGGCGGGCGTACATGCCGTCAGCGTCCTGGCCTCGCACGGCGTCGAGGAGATCATCGTGGAGCTCAAGGCCAGCCTGGGCCGCCTGGACACAGGCAAGGGCGTTCTGATCCTCACGGACCTGTTCGGCGGCACACCCACCACGCTGAGTCTCTCCCTGCTCAAGGGCGGCAACATCGAGGTGGTGTCCGGCGTCAATCTGCCCATGCTGCTCAAATCGTTGCAGGGCCGCGAGCTGCCCCTGGCGGAACTGGCACAGCAGGCCAAGGAGGCCGGTCAGAAGGGCATCGTTGTCCCCGGCGAGATGCTGCGCAAGAAGGCGGGGGGGAATTAGCCCATGTTTTGGGTCCGCATCGACAACCGACTCATCCACGGACAGGTGGTGGAGGCCTGGGTGCCGCATGTGGGCGCCAAGACCATCCTTGTGGTCAACGATGAGCTCGCCCAGGACTTTTTGCAGCAGGAAATCATGTCGCTGGCCATTCCCAGGGCGGTGGAGAGTGTTTTTCTCACCGTGGAGCAGCTGGTGAGGGACAACCACCTGCAGGGTGGCAAGCGCGATGGCGTGCTGCTGCTGTTCTCCTCCTGCCTGGATGTGCGCCGCGCCGTGGAAATGGGCCTGCAGCTCAACCTGCTCAACATCGGCAACCTGCATTACAGCACCGGCAAAAAGCAGATATCCTCTAGCGTTGCCCTTGGGCCGGAGGACGAGAGCTGCCTGCGCTACCTTTTGGAGCAGGGCGTGGAGTTCGACTTCCGCTGTGTTCCCAATGATCCGGCCCCGGCGAGGTTTGGATGATGGATGCTCAATCCGTGGGAGCCGCCTGGTTCGTTTCGGTCGGTTTTTTTTTGCCCTGTTTTCGCTCTTCCGCTCGTCCTTCAGCATAGGCCTGCTTGAGCGTCCCCTTGTCATAGGCTTTTTCTGGGGGCTCCTCTTCGGCAACATCGAAACCAGCCTCGCCTGCGCCATTTTCTACGAGCTGCTCTGGCTCGACTTCATCCCTGTCGGCACCTTCATTCCGCCGCACATGACAGCGGCCACCTTCGCCTGCCTGGTGCTGGTGACCTACTTCGGCATTGATTCTCCGCCGTTCGTTTTTCTGGCCCTGGTGGCCGGGCTGCCCATGGCCTGGCTTGGCGCCCGGCTGGACCGCACCATGCGCGACAGGCTGAACAGGTCGTACAGCGGGGTGCTGCAATGGGTGCGCCGTCCCATAGGCGACAACGTCCCGGCGCAGCTTGTGCTTCGCACCATCCTGGGCAAGACCCTCGTTTTCTGGTTGTTCTTTGTGGTGATGACCGGGCTGCTGGCTTTGGTCGTGCATTCCATTCTCTTGCAATATTCCGGTGTTATCGCGGGCTTTAAGCTGGAGTGGCACCAGTTCTGGATTGCGGCGAGCATCGGCGGCCTGCTGTCGCTGCGCCTGCGCAGCCTGTATCTTTCCGTTGGTGTCGGGGCTGCCGCCTTTGGATTTTTACGCGCTCTGGGCATCTTCTGACTTGGCAACCTCGGTTCATTGTGATAAATGGAACAATCGTTTTTAGGATTGGAATTTTCCGAGTCATTTACAAATATTCTCGAGGAGGACTTTGAACATGGCTATTATTGTTGTTGGTCACAAAAATCCGGATTGCGATTCCATCACCGCCGCCATCGCCGTTGCAGATCTGCTGAGCAAGCGCGGTATGGAAGCCACCCCCGTCGCCCAGGGTCCCGTCACCCCGGACGCCGCTTTCGTGCTTGAGAAGTTCGGCCTGACCGCCCCCGCCATCGAGACCGATGCCACTGACAAAGAGATTGCCCTGGTCGACCACTCCGATCTGGCCCAGTCCCTGAACAACCTGGACAAGGGCAAGGTCGTCTGCATCGTTGACCACCACAAGCTGGGCGACGTGACCACCCCGAATCCGCTGGAAATGTGGGTCATGCCCGTCGGCTGCTCCGGCACCGTCATCAAGGCCATGTACGACTTCTACGGCATCGCCATCCCCAAGGGCATCGCCGGCGCCCTGCTGTGCGCCATCCTGAACGACACCGTTCTGTTCAAGTCCCCCACCTGCACCGACGCCGACAAGGCCGCCTGCGAGGCCCTGGCCAAGCTGGCCGGTGTGGCCGACTACAAGGCCCTGGGCATGGACATGCTGAAGATCAAGGGTTCCGTTGATGGCATCCCCGCCGTTGACCTGATGAACCGCGACTACAAAGACTTCAACATGGGTGGCAAGAAGGTCGGCATCGGCCAGGTCGAGGTTCTGGACCTGGGCCTGCTCGACAAGATCAAGCCCGCCCTGGTGGAAGAGTGCAAGAAGCTGCAGGCCGACGGCCGTCACACCGTCATGCTGCTGCTCACCGACATCATGAAGGAAGGCTCCGAGATCCTCGTGGTCTCCCAGGATGCCTCCCTGGTCGAGAAGGCCTTCGGCGGCAAGGTCGGCGGCGCGCTCAACTCCATGTGGGTTGACGGCTGCATGAGCCGCAAGAAGCAGGTCGTTCCCCCCATGGAAAAGGCCTTCGCCTAATCCATCGCCAAACGATCCTACGGGCGGGCTCCTTCGGGGGTCCGCCTTTTTTTATGGCGCGCTGGTGTTGGCCATGAAAAAGCCCCGGCGGGAACATCGTCCTGCCGGGGCTTGGGTTTTGCGCGGGAATGAGACGAAGGGCTAGATGAGCCCGCTGGCCTTCAGCGATTCTTTGAGGCTGGCCAGGTTGGCGGGCTCCAGGGGAACCAGCGGCAGGCGGAACTCCAGGCCCATCTTGCCCATGAGGTGCAGGGCGGTTTTCACGGGGATGGGGTTGGTTTCCACGAACATGGCGCGGTTCACCGGGTTCATCTCCAGGTGCAGGGCTTGGGCGCGGGCGTTGTCGCGCTTGAAGAAGGCCTGGATCATGCCGGACATCTTGCCGGGCATGACATTGGAGGTGACGGAGATGGTGCCCACGCCGCCCACGGAAAGCAGCGGCAGCACGGTGAAGTCGTCGCCGGACAGGACGACGAAGTCCTTGCCCATGCGCTCAATGACCTCCGCGCCCTGCTTGATGTCGCCGGTGGCCTCTTTGCAGCCCACGATCTCCGGCACTTCCTTGACGATGCGCGCCAGGGTCTTGGGCAGCAGGTTCAGGCCGGTTCTGCCCGGCACGTTGTACACAATGAAGGGCATGGACGCCTCGGCGGCCAGGGCCTTGAAGTGCGCAACAAGCCCGTCGGGCGTCGGTTTATTGTAGTACGGGGTGATGATCAGCGCCGCGTCGGCCCCGGCCTTTTTGGCCAGCCGCGTCAGTTCGATGGCTTCCTTGGTGTTGTTGGAGCCAGCCCCGGCGATGACCGGAACGCGGCCCTTCACCTGGTCGACACAGATGCCGATGACCTGACCCTGCTCGGCGTGGGTCAAGGTGGCGGCCTCGCCGGTGGTGCCGCAGGGCACTACGCCGTCGATGCCTTGCTCGATCTGCCATTCAATGAACGCTCTGTAAGCCTCTTCGTCGATAGCGCCATTCTTGAATGGGGTCACAAGAGCAGTGAACGCGCCGCGAAAACTCATCACTTCCTCCCTTGTCTGCGATGCGAAGCCAAAAAAAACATGGGGACGTATGCGTTGTGCTGGCGGAGGGGCTCAGTCCGTGCCCATGGATTGGATGAGCGAGAGCACCTGAGGGTCGTCACTGATTTGTTCCGTCAACCCGAAGAGGGTCATACGAATATTTTGCTCTTCCGTCCATTTGAAATTCACATTGCGCTGGGGCCAGGCGAGGATATCGACGCGTTCCACGGCTTTTCCCTGGGCAAAGGGGCGTATCCAGAGCGTCTTGCCGAACTGCTCCTTGTTGCCCACGAGCCCAATGCCCGGGCCGCTGCCCAGCAGGATGTCCGGGAGCGAGGCCGACGCGGTTAAAAGCTCCTGCTCGAAGGAGTAGCCCCAGGCGCTCATGGCGATGACGAGCCTGGTAGACGCGCGAAGCCGCAGCACGGCTTCCGAAAGGCTCTGCACCAGGCTGTCGGGTACGTTGCGCGCCTTGTCCTTCAGGGGCGGCAGGATGATAAGCCCCACCTTGGCGCCGCCGCGCAGGGGGAGGACGCGTTCTTCAAGCTCCGTGGGGCCGCACCAGTACGCACGCGGCTTGACGCTGGCCTTGGCCAGCAGTGCGCGCTCATGTTCCGAAACATGGAGCAGATCGTACTCCATGAGGTCAAAAGCCTTTGCCAGGAAAGCAAGGAGCTTGCGTGGGGGAGGGGGCAAGTCGGGCGGATTGGAAAACTCATACGCGCCAGCCAGCGACAGCACTGGTGTGTCTTTTAGTTCGCCCTTGAGTAGCGAATGCAGAGAGCTGGCCCGCCGGGCCAAACCGCCAACCGTCTTCGCCCCTCAAGACGGGCAGGGGTGAACCTCTGCATAGTTGTTGGCGGAATACAGCACGGTTAATTTCGCATCGCCCGCGAACGCCGTTGAGGCGCACAGCAGACCCGCGATAAGGGCGAAAAAGAGGAAGCGCGGCATGCTAGTCGTTGATGAATTCCTTCAATTCCTTGCCGGGGCGGAAGAAGGGAAGGCGCTTGGGGTTCACTTCAACAACGGTGCCGGTCTTGGGGTTGCGCCCGGTGTACCCGTTGTAATCCTTCACCTTGAAGCTGCCAAAGCCGCGGATTTCCACACGGTCGCCTTCAACGAGGGCGTCCTTGATGGAATCGAAAAAAGCGCTGACAATTTTTGTCGCGTCGTCGATGTGCAGCTTCTTCTGGTCGGCGAGGGCCTTGATGAGTTCGCTTTTGTTCATGGAGGTCTCCGTAAGTTGGCCGTTTGCAGCGCTTGAATAAGCAGCACTGACCATGACTTTTACTACCCTACAAGCCTTTTGCCGGAGAAACACCTATTCCGTCAAGGGTTTCATTATGTTGGCTTAGGAAAAATCTTTAAGGGGGGTACGGCCCGCCACAGCCTCGATATTCTCTCGCCTGTAGTGGGCTATCCTGCCCGCTATGGCTGCGATGTCCTTGTAGGCCGGGCATTGCGGGGCGTGCTTGGCCAGCGGGGTTTGGTGGCGCAC
Source organism: Humidesulfovibrio sp. (assembly GCA_030824035.1). GTDB lineage: Bacteria > Desulfobacterota > Desulfovibrionia > Desulfovibrionales > Desulfovibrionaceae > Humidesulfovibrio. The sequence continues at coordinate 1,713 of JAVBYL010000211.1, read as the reverse complement.
GGCGCTGGTGACGTTTGCATCCATGCGGATATGCCCCAGGTTCACCAGCTCGAAGCCAAGAAAATTTTTGCAGGCCATGTTCAAACGCTGGAAGGTTTCCCGCGCCTCATCCGCGCTGGCCTGGTTCACCACCACGCAGAAGTTGCGCACACCGTGCTTGGCGTGCAGCACCTTGATGACGGCGTAGCCATCGGTGAGCGAGGTGGGCTCCGGGGTGACGAGCACGACGCGCATCTGCGCCATGCGCGCCAGGGAAAGCACCGTGTCGCTGATGCCCGCGCCCAGGTCGAGCAGCAGGAATTCGTAGCCCGCGATGAGCTCCTTGAGCTTGTCGAACAGGGCGTCGCGCTGGTTCTGGTCCATTTCCACCAGCTCCGGCACGCCGCTGGCCGAGGGCAGGATGTTCAGCCCCGGCTCCACCTCCAGCACAACGTCCTCGGGCCGCGCATCACCGGACATAAGGTCTTGCAGGTTGCGCTCCGGCGTCAGGCCCAGCAGCACGTCCAGGTTCGCCAGGCCCAGGTCGCAGTCCATGAGCATGAGCTTGTGGCCCAGGTCCTTGAGGGCGTAGCCGAGATTCAGCGCCACGTTGGTCTTGCCCACGCCGCCCTTGCCGCTCATGATGCACAGGCTGACCGTTGCGCCGGGATTGATGGTGTTCATTTTTCGGGCATCCTTTTGCCGGTGAAGAGGAAATGCTTTTCGTTGGCGTGCACCAGCGTTTCCCTGGGGGCGGCCAGCACATCCACGGGCGCGCCGACCTCCAGCCGGTTGCCGCCACGGTCGCGCGCCTGTTGCAGGGCCGCTTCCGCACGGGCCACAAGCTCGTCCGGGGTGATCTCCACGCAGCCGCCATAGCCGATGAGCCCGGCGGAGCAAAGGCACAAGGCCTCCTCCGCCACCTGGCCCGCATCCTGCGGCTGGCGCACGCGGCGCAATATGCCGCCGATGAGCCGTTCCGCCGCGCCAAGCCCGGTGCCGGAGAGCACCACAAGCACGCGCCCGGCCTCCAGCGGCACGGCCAAGTCGAAGCTGCGCAAAAGTTCCCCAGCGATGGCGCAGAGGCGTTGCGCTGGCTCGGCGGCAGAGGGGGGGGCCTGGACGACTGTATCCATCTGGACGACGGAATCCATTTGGACGACGACATCCATCTGGATAACGGCCAGGGTGAGCGGGGTGTTGCAGTGCTTGGCGCGGTCGATTTCCGCCGCCAGGCGCCTGTTGATGAGCTGCTGGACGATGTCCGCGTGGGGCGCAAGCTTGCTCAGGCTCCGCTCCGCCGCAAATTTTGCCGCCAGCTCCGCCGCCAACTCTGTCCAGGAGGCCTCATCGACCAAGCGGGCCAGGGCCAGCAGGCGTAGCACCTGGGACTGGGCATCGCCGCCGCTGGCGAGCGCCGCCTCAAGGAGCCGGAACTCCTGGCGCAGCAGGCCCACGGGATCAGCCATGCGCAGCCCGGCCTTCCGCATGGGCATGCAGCAGATTGGTGCGGATGAGCCCGTCCAGGCGTCCATCGAGCACGGCGTCCACGTTGCTGTCCTCGGCGTTGGAGCGGTGGTCCTTCACCAGCCTGTAGGGCTGCAGGGTGTAGGTGCGGATCTGGCTGCCAAAGGCGATGGCGTCCTTGCTGGCGTAGTCGGCCTTCTTGCTGGCCTCCAGCTGCTTGATCTCGCGCTCGTACAGCCGGGCCTTCAGAACCTTCATGGCCAGCAG
>JAVBYL010000009.1 GCA_030824035.1 Humidesulfovibrio sp. | reverse complement strand
GCCATCCCAGATGCGGACTTCCTATGCCAATACGCGAACAAGCTGAACTCCGAGTTGGTCCGGCCCGACAACTACTTCTTTTCCGTACTTTCAAAGCTAAGAGAATCGGACCCGGATTTTGCACTCCCATACGCAATGGTGCCGCAACACTACACGTATTGCGGCACCAAATGAGGCCGGGGAAGGGGTGTACCCCAGGGGTAAACGGGGAACCGGGCGGGAAGGAAACGCAGACGCACGCTTAGGCGTTCGCACCATGCTCACATAACAGTATTCTTTTGCGTTGATTCCAGCCGCAGATAATCGGCGTAGGCGCTTTTCAGCCCACTTTCCAACACCGTTTTCGCCGTCCATCCCGCCTGCGACAGCCGCGTTACATCCAACAACTTGCGTGGAGTCCCGTCGGGCTTTGAAGCATCAAACTCAATGCGCCCCTCATATCTCACAACCCGCTGGATCAATTGGGCAAGGTCTTTGATGGAAATGTCGCTCCCCACGCCGATGTTCACCAAAGGCGGCTCAAAGCGCCCAGTCTTGGTGTCATCCCCCCCCAGGAGCGGCTCATAGCGTTCATCAGGCAGGCCCAGCAAAAAGCAGCAGGCCTCCGCCATGTCGTCACTGTACAGAAACTCACGGCGTGGCGTTCCTGACCCCCACACCACAACGCTGCTGTCAGCTCGCTGCTTGGCCCCATGAAAGCGTCGGATCAAGGCGGGGATGACATGGCTGTTCTCTGGATGATAGTTGTCGCCGGGACCATAGAGGTTGGTCGGCATGACAGCCAAGTAATGGGTGCCATACTGCCTGTTATAGCTCCAGCACATCTCAATTCCAGCAATCTTCGCCAAGGCATATGGACGGTTCGTCGGCTCAAGCGGCCCTGTCAGCAAGTATTCCTCGCGCATTGGCTGCGGGGTTTCCCGAGGGTAGATGCACGAGGATCCGAGAAAGAGCAGGCGCTTGACGCCATGCCGATAAGCCCCATGGATGACATTCTGCTGGATGGCGAGGTTGGCATATATGAAATCCGCAGGGTACGTGCTGTTGGCATGAATGCCACCAACTTTGGCCGCCGCAAGCACAACATACTCCGGCTTCGCTTCTTCGAAGAACTCTTGGACCCTGGCACAGTCCAGCAGATCCAGCTCGGCATGGGTCCGCTTGATGAGGTTCGTGTACCCCTGCGCCTCCAGGCATCTCACGATGGCGGAGCCGACGAGTCCCCGATGCCCAGCGACAAAGATCCGGGCTTCTTTCTCCATACCCCTTGCCCTACTCGTTAAAGTCGTAGGCGGTGTACCCGCTACGCTTCACCAAATCGTCGCGCCTGGCGCCTTTCAAATCCTCATGCACCATTTCAGCGACCATCTCCTTGAAAGAGATCTTCGGAACCCAACCCAACTCCTCTCGAGCTCGCGTCGGATCCCCGAGCAGCGTCTCAACCTCGGTAGGCCGGAAATACCTGGGGTCTACGCGCACGATGGCCTTTCCAGCCGCGTCCTTGCCAACCTCATCAAGCCCCGCGCCCTCCCAGGTCAGCCTCATTTCCAAAGCCTCTGCCGCGGCATTGACGAAATCCCGCACGCTGAACTGCACCCCGGTGGCGATGATGTAATCCTGCGGGACCTCCTGTTGCAGCATAAGCCACTGCATCTCCACATAGTCCTTGGCGTGGCCCCAGTCGCGCAAGGCATCCAGGTTGCCCAGATACAGGCTGTCCTGAAGCCCGAGTTTGATGCGAGACAAGGCCCGGGTTATCTTGCGGGTAACAAAGGTTTCGCCGCGCAAAGGCGACTCGTGGTTGAACAGAAGCCCATTGCAGGCATAAAGCCCGTAAGCCTCACGGTAGTTCACGGTAATCCAGTAGGCGAACAGCTTCGACACGGCGTAAGGGCTTCGTGGATAAAATGGAGTGGCCTCCCTCTGGGGAATCTCACGCACTTGGCCAAAAAGCTCACTGGTGGAAGCCTGATAAAAACGCGTTTTATTTTCCAAGCCGAGAATCCGTATGGCCTCAAGAATACGCAAGGTTCCCAGGGCGTTCACATCCGCCGTGTATTCCGGCATCTCAAAGCTCACCGCCACATGGCTCATTGCCGCAAGATTATAAATCTCGTCCGGCTGGGACTCTCGAATGATGCGTATCAAGTTCGCGCTGTCGGTCATATCACCGTAATGAAGGACGAACCGGCGCTCAGCTTCATGCGGGTCCTGGTATATATGATCAATGCGCGTTGTATTGAAGGAGGAGGAACGACGCTTGATGCCATGGACAATGTATCCCTTCTCCAGCAAGAACTCAGACAGCAACGAACCGTCCTGTCCGGTGACTCCAGTTATTAACGCAACTTTTTTCTGCATGGGAACCTCTATCACTCTGGGTGGATAGTCCTGAAAACGCAACGGGGTGTCCCCCGCCCTGCGCGACTAATTCCGTGGTTGCGGCTTTGCAAAACTGGTGGCGAGGATGTTTTTGAGCACAACCCAAGCGGTTTGCACAAACCAGGAGAACTCGGCGAACGACCGCATTCCAAGCACTTGTCGAATCTGCTGCCACGGGGTGTAAAACGTGCGGTATGCGATTTTATAGCGGCGCAGGACATCCTCTTTGGTCATGCCGGGGTACTCGAAGAACACTTGACCAGAATAGAAGCCGACATTGAGGTCGCGGGTGGTATCGAGCAGGAAACGGCCTTTCGCCTCAACCTGGCGGTAAAGTTCTGTTCCGACAAAGGGCACCGCGATGCAAAAATTCGCGATATCGAGCCTGACCCGCTTTGCAAACGATAACGTGCGGTAGAAGGCTTCCTCGTCCTCGCCAGGGAGTCCGATGATAAAAAAGCCGTAGACAACCATGCCCATCTCTTTTGCCAAAGCGATGGCTCGCTCCAGCACATCCAGCCGAAGTTTCTTCTGGCACAGTTCAAGAACGCGCGGGTCGGCAGACTCGATCCCGAAAGCGACCTTGAACACACCGGCCTGCTTCATCTTTTGGAACACTTCCCTGGTGAGCCCCTCGGACCTGATGCCGACATTGAGGTTGATGGCGAGGCCATAATTCCTCGCAATAAGCCCATCAAGAATTGCAGCCATGCGGTCTTTGTTCATCGCAAAATTGTCGTCAAGGATATCCAGCTGGCGAACGCCATAACGCTTCACCAAGAGATCAATTTCTTCAAGGACATTCTCGGCGGAGCGAAAGGTCACCTTGCGCTGGAAAATATCCTTGCTGCAGAAGCTGCACCCATACGCACAGCCACGGCTGGTTATCATTGGCGCAATGGGGCGCTTGCGGCTCCGGCTTTTGTACCGGGAAAGCGGCGGCAATAAATGATACGCGGGGAAAGGCAACGAGTCCAAGTCCTGTATGCGCTCAACAGGGGCCATGCGGAGTTCGCCAGTGTCCAGGTCGAGCCAAGCGCCACCAGGGACACCGTCGCTTGCCCTGGCGCCTGCCAGCACATTCTGCAGAATCTTGACGATGGCGAACTCGCCCTCGCCCCGCACCACCATGGTGCACGGAAAATTCCGCAGCACCAACTCCGGGTCTGCACTGGGGAGGGGGCCACCAAGCACGATGGCGACAGCGGGGTGCAACTCGCGCAAGCCTGCGCAAAGCTGCTGCACAAAGTTGTAGGTAAAGGAGTTGAGGGAGATGCCCACCAGAACGACCCCCTGAGGGATTCGCGCAAGCACCTCAACAACCATAAGCCGCTCGACATTGGCGTCAATCAGTGTGGGCTGATAGCCTTTTCCCTCCAGGACAGCCGCCATTATCCCCAGCCCCACCGGAGGCCATACGCTTGTCTCATTTATCCCGCGGGCGTCGGCAGTGGGGGAGGGGTTGATGAGAACAACATTGGAAGCATTGGATGGGCTTGTTGCCATGTCCCGGCGACTCCGTTGGTTTTGTGACCGCATAGCTCTATCAAACGAGGCTGATCATGCTGCGTAAAAGCCACCGCCCCCTTGGCACCGAGGCCTGGGCACGCTCTCAACTTTGTCGGCAACCGCGAAAAGCAACTCCGGGGCCAATGGAGCCCGGCCCCGGGGGGGGATCCTCACACTACGGAACGAATTTAATCCTGCGGGCGGCAAAGACGACCATCTTCAGCAACAGCCAACCGTCGCGCCAGCGCGATATGTTCGTGTCCCCGTAGGTACGTTCACGATAACGAATGGGAACGTCAATGAACTTCAGGTTCTGCTTGGCCGCCCCAAAGATCAGGTCGTAGTCGCCAAACGGGTCGAATTCGCCAAAAAAGGCCCTATTGTCGGCTATTTGCTGGTAGTGCTTGCGAGACATCACCTTTGTACCGCACAAGGTGTCCTTGATCGTGATGCCAAGCAACCAGGAGAAGGCGATGCTGAAAAACTTGTTGGCCACCAGATTGCAAAACCGCATAGCCGCGTCATCTTGCGGGTAGACCAACCGCACGCCGTTGACGAATTCGGCCTTGCCGGACTGGATTGCCCGGTAGAACACAGGCAGATCTTCCGGCGGCACAGTCAGGTCGGCGTCGAGGATCATCAGGATATCCCCTGTCGCCTTGGCGAAGCCCAACCGGACGGCGTCACCCTTGCCCTTGCCGGTTTGTTGGTAGGCTTTGCACTTGCGCTCCGGATGATTGGCAATGGCTTTTTGAATGGCGCCCCAGGTATCATCCGAGGAGTGCCCCTCCACAAAGACAATCTCCGTCCCTGCGCCCATTTCCGGGGTGCGCTGTATCGCCGCCTCAATGTTGCCCATCTCGTTGCGGGCGGGAATAATGACAGACACTGTTTGCGGCTGCTTGGGGGCCACCAGCGCCCTGCACACCATCACATGGGACAGGATAAAGAGGCTGAAAGGCCACAAGTGCGCAAGATATTTATTGAACAATGAGGAGACTAGAGGGGTGTCAAACGGCCACACAAACCCGTTGAAGCTCCGGACGATCTCAATGTCCGCCAGCTTGAGCATGCCTTCGACATCCTCCGGGGTAAGCCAACTCTGCGGCAGGGAAGGCATGGCCAACCCCACATTCTTTGCATAGCGCATCGGCCACTCCCACATTTTACTGTAGAAGTTCATGACGATGCGCGTGTTGGGACCACACAAGCGAGACACTTGGTCAAAAACGGCCTGCACATCCCACAAGTCGTTGATCAAATCAGAGAGTATAATGACGTCGAAGGGCCCTTCGGACTTAAGCGCATCAAGGTCATGTGCGTCGTACTCGCAAAACGTGAGGTTCGGATGGCGCTCCCGCGCGACGTCTATCATCGCGGACGAAAAATCGACGCCAACCCCGTGGGACGGCGACAGAGAGGCCAACAGATCGCCATTCCCGCAGCCCAATTCACACACGCGCAGATTCTGCGGTATGAGATAGCCAAAGAACCGCTCAACCCAACGGTGATAGCATTGCGAGGCCATACCCCTCGGCTTTGCCCCGTGGATGCGGGCCTGCTTATTCCAATGCGTCTTCCGCTGAGTGGCGAAGGTCTCTTTCGCCGCATCGTTCCATGCAGGCTGTACGTTGCTTAAACCAGGCACATTCGCTCCGTTGCTCTTCATATCTGGGGCACACAATATTTATGTAAACACATTAACAACAAAGGGAAAATGGACTCATCACATCCTACTCACCAGGGCCAACCACGCGTCGTCCAGTGCCATCCCCCCCGGCTCTGCATCCAGGTACCGCCTTCAAACGGGGCAGCGGGCGACCACGCCATATAGCATCTTCGCCAACGCTGTTCAATGCTCCTCGTGTGGACGCCCTTTGGCGTCAACCTCACGGCGGATTCGATTCGGGAGCAGGTCCGCAAAATGGAGCTTGGTTGTCAGCAGTGCGTAGCCCAATCCTGCAAGCGCAACGGCAAACATTATCAGGTGCTGAACCAAGGCCAGCGAAAGGGCCACATCTTTCGGCACACCGGCAGCCCCCAGGCCGAACACGATGGCGGCCTCATAGAGGCCAATGCCTCCGGGTGCCGCAGGCACGGCATACCCCAGCGTGGAGATGACGAAGACGTAGAGCAGGTCTGTGGCAGCCAAATCAAGTCCGCCAGCCACCCGGTAGAAAAGATAGGCGTGCAAACAGTTGAGCGCCCAGGTGAGCACCCCCAAAAATGCCTGCCGGGTAAAAAAGCCCACAGTCAGGTTGCGCCTGATGAGTTTGATCAAATCAAAGACAAACCGCCTTGCGGGAGTGGTTGGCACAATGGTGCACAATTTTTCCAGCAAAGGCAGTTTGGCAACCCGAATGACCACAAGCATCAGCCACAGCCCCCCCCAGACGATGGCGAGAGAGATGACAGCGGCGCTGCCCGCCACTTTGGATAGGCAAAACAAAACAAGGATGACCAGGCAGTTTATGTCGAAAAAGCGCTCCCAAAAGACGATCTCCGTCGCAGCGCTTCCAGGGAGCCCAGAGACTTTATTCAAAAAAAGGACTTTGGCCATTTCACCAAGCTTTGATGGCATGACATAGTTGACCCCCTGGCCAAGGCAAAAGCACTTCGTCGCATCGAGCAAGGAAACCCTTGCGCCAGTAAGCTGGTACAATCGGTAGCCATGAACGCCGTAGCTAACGACCATAAGCAACAAAAAGAGCGCAATGCCCAATGGAGACAACGCCGCGGCTCGGCCCAACAGGCCATGGATATCAACATCGTCCAAGACATAATACAGGCACCCCGCAATTGCGGCGCCCTTCAGCAAAAGAGAAAGAACTCGCGAACGCCTCAGCACTGGACACTCGCCTTGCGCATTGTCAGAAACACCACAAGCCCGATGAGGCTCAGCACGAGGAGCGCCACATACTGAACGATGGCAAGACCCACGGCAGCCTCTTTGCTCATCCCAAGGGCAACCAGCAGAATGACATTCACCTGCTCGCGTATGCCAATGCCGTTGAAGGAGATGGGAAGATTAGTGACCGCAGTGGCCAGCGAGACAACAACAAACAACACCCCAAGCCCAGGGGCGGCAAACCCCAGGAGCACAAAATATTCCTGATAAATCTTGGCCAAAACGAGGTACACGAGGGCGGAACTCAGGATGCCCACACCAAGCACCTCCATGCGGACCCCGGACCTGAGCCCAACGACGAGGCCGACAAGGCCGGCGAGGAGCCTGGAGAGCCAAGGGTTGGCCACCCGCTCCGGGTGAAGCAACCGCTCAAAGGGCACCAAAAGCGCCAACATCCCTAGCAGCAGCAGGGCGACGGCGACAGTGCAGATTGTGCTGGCGTTCACCAGCACAGGAACAGCCAAGGCTTGGTGAGGCACGACCCCCAGCAAACCGCTGCCCCCCCCGGCATGGAGCACAGCGAACAAGCTGGCGAAAAGCAGCATGGCCAGAAGCCCAAGGACCTTGTCGAAGAGCACCGATGCACCGGCATCGATGTAGCCAGACTGGCGGCCAGCATAAAACACACGGGCGGCGTCCTGTCCCATGAGCCCGGGCACCACGTTGTTGAACAGAAGCCCAACCAACGTGATGCGCAGCAGGGACCAAAAGCTCTGGCCGCAGCCCATGGCGTGCAGCACTTTCCACCAGCGCAGCACTATCAGCGGTTGCACAGCCACCAGGCCGCCAACGGCAAACACCAAAAAACCGGTGGGGAGCGCCATGAGCGAAGCGACCGAATCGCTCACCTTGACGTCCAATAGCACCATCCGCAGCATAACCACCGAGACGACGACCTGGGCGATAAAGCCCAGCATCCGCCCCGAAAGCAGACGATGCCCCCAGCTTGGCTTGCCCACTGTCGGCTCAGAGTTCATGCCCAGTTTCCCGTGCGCACTCGCATGTGACAGGCGCGAGGCCTCCGCGTCTGCGAGACGCCCCTTTCCCTCATCTAGAACGGTCCCTGGAAGGACAGGTCCGGCACGTCGTGCGGGCGCTCGCTGGGCGGGTACAGCACCTCGCGCGGGCCCTCCTTGCCCAGCATGCGCAGGGCCTGGGTGGCGATGTCGCCAGGGCTGGGATAGTAGTGCTCACTCAGCGCCGGGGAGGTCGACAGCGGATAATCCGGCAGGGTGACACGCACCGGCGCGCACTTGAGCGAGTCAAAGGCCTGCTCGGTGGCCAGGGCGACAATCTCGCTGGCCACGCTGCACGCGGCCCAGTCGGCATCAAGGGCGATGAGCCGTCCGGTCTTGCGCACAGAGGCCAGCACAGTATCGGTGTCCAACGGCCTCAAAGAGCGCAGGTCAATCACTTCGGCCGAGACGCCGAGCTTCGCCAGCATTTCTGCGGCGCGCAGGCTCTCGTAGGTCATATGGGAAAAGGCCACGAGGCTGACGTCCGTGCCCTCGCGCAGCACGCGCGCCTTGCCGATGGGGGTGCGGAACATCTTGGTGGGCACGTCGTCGGCCAAGCTCTGCAGCCAGCGGTGCTCTAAAAACACTACGGGGTTGTTGTCCTCCACGGAGGCGATGAGCATGCCCTTGGCATCCGCGGGCGAAAACGGCGCCACGACCTTAAGCCCGGGGATGTGCGCAAACCAGGAGTGCAGGCTCTGGGAGTGCTGCGGGCCCTGGCCCCAGCCGCGGCCAATGATCATGCGCACCACGAGGGGCACCGTGACCTGCCCGGCGAACATGAAGTGCCACTTGGCGGCTTGGTTCACCAACTGCTCCAAGGCCAACAGGGCGAAGTCCACCCGCTGGTGGGTCATAATGGGCCGCAGGCCCATGGTGGCCGCCCCGATGACAATACCGGTGACACCGTTCTCGGCCACAGGCATGTCCAGCACACGCTTGCCACCGTGCTTTTCGCGCAGGCCAAGGGTGGTGCCAAAAATGCCGCCCGGGTCCGGGGCGCCAAGTCCGATGAGGAAAACGTTCGGGTCAGTGGCGAGGCACTGGTCCGTGGCCTCAAGAATCGCCTGGGCAAAGGTAATTTTACGTTCCATGGGGGCCCTACTCTGCGTACACGTGCATCTTGGCGATGCGTTCATCGGGGAAGGGGGCGGCTTTGGCGAACGCAAACGCCTCCTCCACCTGGGCATGCATCTCGGCGTGGGCCGCGGCGATGGAGGCTGCGTCCAGCATCCCCGCCTCGCGCATGCGCGCCTCCAGCAAAACAAGCGGGCAGCGCGGCTTCCAGCGCTCAAAGTCCTCCGGGCTGCGGCACACCAGGTGATGGTCGTCGTTGGGCCCGCAGTGCTCGCGCCAGCGATAGGTGGGGAAAACCAGAAAGGTCGGCCCCTTGCCCTCACGGGCGCGCTTCACGGCCTCCGCAGTCAGCCGGTGGACCTCCACAACGTCGTTGCCATCCCCGGTGTAGGCGGGAATGCCATAGGCATGCACGAGTTCCTGCAGCAAAAAGCCCTCGGGCCTGCGCTCGTTGGGCGGGGTATTCACAGAGAAGCCGTTGTCCTCGCACACGTAGACAACGGGCAGCGCATGCAGCGCGGCGAACTGCACGCTCTCGTGGAAGGCGCCTTCTTCGGTTGCCGCATCGCCAAAGAAAGACACGCTCACCCTGTCCAGCCCCTGCATCTTCGAGGCAAAGGCCGTGCCCGTGGCCAACGGAATGCTGCTGCCCACGATGGGTATGGCGCCAAGGAAGCCCGCCTTCAGGTCGATGAGGTGCATGGAGCCGCCCTTGCCGTGGCAGCAGCCCGCGTCCTTGCCGTAAATCTCCGCGATCATGGCGCGCACGTTGCCGCCCTTGGCCAGGTAGTGGCCGTGGGAACGGTGGGTGCTCATGGCGACATCATCCGGCCGCAGCGCAGCGCAAGCGCCCGCCGCAATGGCCTCCTGCCCTATGCACAGGTGCACGGG
>JAVBYL010000124.1 GCA_030824035.1 Humidesulfovibrio sp. | reverse complement strand
TACAACAAGAAGACGGGGTGGGTGGTGCTGCCCTGGACCTTCCCCGACTACGCCACGGAAGAAATGAAACGGCGCTTGACGGAACTGCGCGCGCTGTACAAAACAACGGAAGAACACGCGGCCCACGCCGCCCCATAAAGGAGCACACCATGCCCGTGAGCATGACCGGCTTTGGCCGCTTTGAGACCATCACTGAGGAATTCAGCCACGTTTGGGAAATCCGGAGCGTCAACAACCGCTTCCTGGACATGAAGTGGCGCATGCCCAGCGTGCTGCGCAGCCTGGAAACGCGCTTCGAAAAGATTGTGCGCAAGGCCGCCTCGCGCGGGCGCATCGACATCTCCCTCAGCGTGGAGACGCGCTCCGCCGCGCTGCTGGGCGTGAGCCTGAACACCGCCCAGGCCGGAGCCATGCTGGACCAGCTGCGTTCCCTGGCCAAGGCCCAGGGGGTGGAGTTCGTGCCGGACATGAACCGCCTGCTCTCCGCCTCGCACCTTTGGCGCGATGACTCCGCCGAGGCCGACCCTGGCCTGGTGGCCAGCCTGGACCAGGGCCTCAAGAAGGCGTTGGCGGACTGGAACAGCTCCCGCCGCGTGGAGGGGGCCGAGATGGTGCGCGACATGACCACCCGCTTTGCCAACCTGCGCGTGCTGGCCGCCGCCGTGGCCGAGCGCGTGCCCACGGTGCTGAAGGACAAGCAGCAGGCCACCGCCGAGCGCCTCACGGCCCTGGTGGCCCAGGCGGGCATGACCTTCACCGAGGAGCGCCTGGCGCAGGAGGTTGCCGTGCTGGCCGACCGCCTGGACGTGAGCGAGGAGATAACCCGCCTGGCCGCCCACCTGGACCGCCTGGACGAGGCCGCCGCCGCCGAGGGCGAAGCGGGCAAGCGCCTGGACTTCCTCATTCAGGAGGCCTTCCGCGAGATAAACACCTGCGGCAACAAGGCCCAGGATGTGGAGGTGAGCCGTCTGGTGGTGGACTTCAAGGTGGAGCTGGAAAAGTGTCGCGAACAGGTGCAGAACATCGAGTAGGTGGGTGATGGAGAAGCAGGGGCAGAAGCAATCCCAGCGCCAGAGGCTCGTCAGCCTCGGCTTCGGCAATTTCGTGGTCTCCGGCCGCATCATCGCCATTGTGGACCCGGCCAGCGCGCCCATGCGCCGCCTGCGTGAAGACGCGCGCCAGGAGGGCAGGCTCATCGACGCCACCCAGGGCCGCAAGACCCGCGCCATCGTCGTCACGGACTCGAACCACGTCATCCTTTCGGCCATCCAGGCGGAGACCATCGGTCAGCGCTTCCTGGCGGAGGAAACCGGCGGCAAGCGCGAGGAGGAATAGCATCATGCCGAGCAAAACGCCGTCCACGGCCGACCGCATGGGCCTGTGCCTAGTCATCTCCGCCCCGTCCGGCGCGGGCAAGAGCACGTTGGTCTCCCGCCTGCGCGAGGAGTTCGCGGACTTCGCCTATTCCGTCTCCTGCACCACCCGCGGCCCCCGCGTGGGCGAGCAGGACGGCGTGCATTACCACTTCCTCACCCGCGAGGAGTTCCTGGCCCGGCGCGAGGCCGGGTACTTCGCCGAATGGGCCGAGGTGCACGGCAACCTGTACGGCACCCCCAGGGGCCCGGTGCAGACGCAGCTGGCCCAGGGGCGCGATGTGCTCTTCGACATCGACGTGCAGGGCGCGCTGCAGGTGAAGAACGTGTTCCCCACGGGGCTGTTCGTGTTCATCCTGCCGCCCTCCCGCGCGGAGCTGGAGCGCAGGCTGCGCGGACGCGGCACCGACGCCGCCGACGTCATCGCCCGCCGGTTGGAGAACGCCGTGGGCGAGGTGCGCCAGGCCCGGCACTTCGATTATCTCATCGTCAACGACGACCTGGACGCCGCCGCGGACGAGCTGCGCGCCGTGTACCTTGCCGGGCGCGCCCGCAGCATCAACCGCCCCGGCCTGCTGGAAGGCCTGCTGGGCCAGTGGGGGGGAGAATAATGGCGCGGCCTGTTCCGCAATTGGTGGTGGCCCTGGATTTTCAAACCGGGGCCGAGGCCCTGGCCATGGCCGCTGCGCTCAAGGGCATCGTGCCGTGGATGAAGGTGGGCCTGGAGCTGTATGTGGCCGAGGGGCCGGGCATCGTGCGCGCGCTGAAGGCCCTGGGCTTCCAGGTGTTTGTTGACCTGAAATTTCTGGACATCCCCAACACCGTGCGCGGCGCGGTGCGTTCCTGCGTCAGGAGCGGGGCGGATATGCTGAACATCCACGCCGCTGGCGGGGTGGACATGGCGAAGGTCGCCGTTGCCGCGCGCGACGAGGCCTTCCTGGAGCACGGGGCGGAGTTGGGCCTGGCCGCCAAGCCGCTGCTCTTCGCCGTCACGGTGCTCACCAGCATGCAGGACCCGGACAACCCCATTCTGCAGGGGCGCGAGGCCGCGCAGGTGGTGCTGGAGCTGGCCAAGGCCTCCAGGGACGCCGGGCTGGACGGCGTGGTGTGCTCCGGCCAGGAAGCCGCGCGCATCAAGGCCGCCTGCGGGCAGGACTTCCTGTGCCTCACCCCGGGCATCCGCGTGCCCGATGCAAATGCCCCGGCCGACCCAAATGCCCCTGTCGACGACCAGCGCCGCGTGATGACCCCCGAGGCCGCCGTGGCAGCCGGGTCGGACTTTCTGGTGGTGGGCAGGCCCATCACCCGCGCGGCCGACCCCGCCCAGAGCGCCCAGGCCGTGCTGCGCCGCATGGCCCTGGCCTAGCGGCCCAGGCGCAACGGAACCACCATGCCCTGCAACTGGAAACTCTTATCCGACGCCCCCGTTCCGGAGTCCATCGGCAAAATCGCCGAGGACCTGGGCATCACCCGCGTCATCGCCGAGGTGCTCTGGCGGCGCGGCTACACCTCCGCCACGGTGATGGATCGCTTTCTTTCCCCCGGCCTGCGCCACCTGGGCAAGCCGGAGAGCATCCCCGGCCTGGCCGAGGCCGCGCGCGTGCTGGCGCGGGAGCTGGAGCGCGGGGCTACCTTCTGCGTCTGGGGCGATTACGACGTGGACGGCATCACCGCCACGGCCCTGGTGAAGGACTTCATGCTCAAGCGCCTGGGGCCGGAGGTTGCGCCCTTTGATAACACCGGGCGCATCCGCCACTATTTGCCCAACCGCGTGGACGACGGCTACGGCCTGAACATCGAGGGCGTGGAAAAGCTGGCGCGCGAGGGCGTGACGCTGCTGCTCACCGTGGACTGCGGCATTAGCGCCGTGGCCGAGGTGGCCCGCGCCAAGGAGCTGGGCATGACGGTGGTGGTGAGCGACCACCACCTGCCGCCGGGCGAGCTGCCGTGCGCAGACGCCATCTGCGACCCGCGCCTGTGCCAGGGCGCCGCCGGCGGCAACGGCTGCCTGGGCGTGTGCTCCGGCATGTGCGAGCTGGCGGGCGTGGGCGTGGCCTTCATGCTCATGGCCGCGCTGAACCGCCTGCTGCCCGGCGAGCCCGTGGACATGCGCCAGTTTTTGGACCTTGTTGCCCTGGGAACCGTGGCGGACGTGGTCGGCCTCACGGGGCAGAACCGCATCCTGGTGAAAAACGGACTGCTGCTCATCAAGGAGGCGCGGCGGCCCGGCATCGCCTCGCTCAAGGTATACAGCGGGTACGACCGCATGGCCGAGCTTGGGGCCGGGCAGATCGGCTTTGGGCTGGCCCCGCGCATCAACGCCGCCGGGCGCATGGCCGACCCGCAGATTGCGCTCAGCATGCTGCTGGCCCCGGACATTGAAACCGCCAACCCCTACGCCAGCAAGCTGGATGCGCTGAACGCCAAGCGCCGCAGCGAGGAGCAGGAGATTTTGGAGGAGGCGCTGCTGCAGGCCGAGGAGCAGAAGGACCGCCTTGGCCTGGTGCTGGCGGCCGACCACTGGCACCCCGGCGTCATCGGCATCGTGGCCTCCCGCGTGGTGGAGCGGCACTACAAGCCGGTGCTCATGCTCTGCCGCGAGGGCGACGACGCCAGCGCGGACGGCGGGCATTGGAAGGGCTCCGGCCGCAGCGTGGCGGAGTTCGACCTGCACGACGGCCTCTCGGGCCTGTCGCACCTGTTCCTGGGCTTTGGCGGGCACAAGCAGGCCGCGGGCCTCTCCATGCCGCTTGATAATCTCGAGGCCCTGCGCGAAGGCTTCCACCTGGCCGTGGAGGCCGCCCTCGGCCCCGTGCCGCTCAAACCCTCGCTCAAGCTCGACCGCGAGCTGTCCTTTGCGGACATCACCCACACGCTCTTGAAGGAACTGGAGATGCTCCAGCCCTTCGGCATGGGCAACCCGGAGCCGCTGTTCGTCTCGCCCCCGGTGCTGGTGAGCGATTACCGCGTGTTCGGCAAGGACCACGTGAAGCTCAAGCTGGCCGAGCAGGGCGGCGACGACCAGACCTCGCTGGCCGCCGGCGGCCGCCCGCGCTCCATCTTGCCCGCCAAGGCCTGGCGCAAGGCCAACGAGCTCACGCGCGAGGTGCAGGGCAAGCTTATGCGCTTCGCCTTCACGCCGCGCATCGACCGGTTCGACGGCATCCCCAAGATCGAGCTGCAGGTGAAGGACTGGGAAGGCTAGGGCGCACTGCTCCGGCCTGTTTTTTGGCGGATTCTTGCGGGGGCCGCCTACCCAAAACTCGACACACGACACTCAACGCTCGACATTCGGCATTTGGCGCTGGCCTATGCCTCACAGCAATACAAAGGACTCATCATGGCGAGCCGCAGGCAGGAATTTATGGCGCTCAGCAAATGCATCACGCAGCTACGGCCCATCGGCACGCTGCATGCGTTCAAGGTGCGCGGGCAAAACGGCAGGGAGTTCGACATCAGCTTCGGCGGGTTGGAGAACTTTGGCGGATCGGTGGTTTTCCCCACGGAGAAGGTCGGCTGCACCGCCACCAACTTTTTCGCGCTCATGACCCTGTTTGACAAGAACAAGATAGCCTTCACCGAGGTGGTGCGCCTCAAGGGCCTGCTGCTGAAGCTGGTGGGCGAGGGGAAGTAGAGGGGGGATCCTCGGGTGACGTTTTGCTCTGCTTCTAAGCGTAGCATCCATCGTATTGTTTGTTTTTTTAAAATCGACTTGCAAATGACGTGCAGCTAGTGGTATACAGACGATTACGTTTGGTGTGGTTGGAGGTCTGATATGACGGAACTGGCTTCTATTGCACAAGCCTCTTCGATCTTTTTTGCTTGTTGGGCCGTAATCTCAGGAGTTAGTGCCTGGAAACGAGAGTTCATCGGCAAACGGAAGATTGAACTTGCTGAACTGATTCTCGCAAAGTTTTTTGAGGTTCGAGATGCCATTGCATTTGTAAGAAATCCTCTGTCTTTCGCCGGTGAAGGAAGTTCGAGAAGCCGTGATGATACAGAGTCGCCTGACGAAGCAAAGATATTAGATATGGCATACGTTGCTAATGAGCGTTTGAGGAAAAGAGATTCTGTGTTTTCTGATTTTTTTACTCTCAAATACCGTGGAATGGCGACATTTGGTAAAGATATTGAGATGGCTTATGTTGTTATCAATCGTGTTTTAAATTCTATCTCTGCATCAGCTGCGATGCTTGGTACTCATTACTGGCAACGTCAGGGGCGTGTTCAGATGGAAGAGAATGAATTCCAACAGCACCTGATCGAAATGCGTCGGCATGAAAGAATTTTTTGGGATCATGGTGACGATCAAGATGAAATTCGTATGAAACTCAGTGAAGCTCAGGAAATTTTTGAAAAAATACT
The DNA here is from genome assembly GCA_030824035.1 of Humidesulfovibrio sp. Taxonomy (GTDB): domain Bacteria; phylum Desulfobacterota; class Desulfovibrionia; order Desulfovibrionales; family Desulfovibrionaceae; genus Humidesulfovibrio. The sequence goes on along the minus strand of JAVBYL010000124.1, from coordinate 4,046 downwards.
GCTTCCATGCTTTGAAGAACAGATGACTTTGTATACAATTCTAACATCGAAATTGTGGAGCAAAGCTAGTTAAAACAAAGGCCCCGAAGCATTCGCTCCGGGGCCTCCTTTCTTCCACCATCTCAATGTGTTCCGCTACTTTCCCGCCAACTCCGCAGCATGGTAGCTGCTGCGCACAAGCGGCGCGCAGAACATTTTCGGCACGCCCAGGCTGCGGCCATAGTCCGCCAGGGCGTCGAAGTCTTCCGGCGGCATGTAGTGGCGCACGGGCGGGTGCTGCAGCGAGGGCCGCATGTACTGCCCCACCGTGATCATGGTGCAGCCAGCCTCGGCCAGGTCGCGGATGGTGTGCCGGATTTCCTCGTCCGTTTCGCCCAGGCCCACCATGAGGCCGCTCTTGGCCGGTATGTTCGCCCCGGTTTCGGCGGCGTAGCGCACGGTGCGGCGCAGCAGCTCCAGGCTTTGCCCGTAGTCCGCCTGGGGGCGGATGTCTGGGTACAGGCGCGCGGCGGTCTCCACGTTGTGGTTCAGCACGTCCGGCCTGGCGTCCAGCACGGTGCGCAGGGCGGCCGCGTCGCCGCGAAAGTCCGGGATGAGCACCTCCACGGTGCAGTGCGGCAGCCGGGCGCGCACCTGCCGGATGCTCTCGGCAAAGTGTTCGGCCCCGCCGTCGGGCAGGTCGTCGCGCGTCACGCTGGTGATGACGATGTGCTTGAGCCCCAGGCGCACGGAGGCCTCGGCCACGCGCGTGGGCTCGTCCGAATCCACCGGCTGCGGCGCGCCGGGGTTGATGTTGCAGAAGGCGCAGTTGCGCGTGCACTCCCGGCCCAGAATCAAGAACGTCGCCACAGATTTGGAAAAGCATTCCCAGGTGTTGGGGCAGCGCGCGCTCTGGCACACGGTGTTCAGGCGCAGGTCCTTTAGCAGGTGGCTGGTGCAGGCAAAGCCCTTGTCGGTGGGCAGCTTGACCCTAAGCCAGGGGGGGATGCGCAAAATGGGTTCGGAATTCGCTTGCGAGGACATCTTTCACTTCCTTCATGGCAATGGCGCGGCCAGCCTCCCGCGTCAGCGAGGTGGGGGCGGCCCCGGCGATGCCGCACAGGGTGATGAGTTCGAACAGGCTCACATCCGGCCCGACGTTGAGCGCCAGCCCGTGGTACGTGATGCCCCGGCGCACGCCAATGCCCATGGAGCAGATCTTGCGCGTGCCCGCTTCGGGGCTGGCCAATCCCGCGCTGGCCAAGTCCGCACTGGTCCACACGCCGGGGAAGCCCTCGCGCCGGGTGGTGGCCACGCCGAAATGCGCCGTGGTGCGGATGACGGCTTCTTCCATGTCGCTGAAAAACTTGCGGATGCCGCCCTTGCGCTTCTCCACCCGGAAGATGGGGTAGGCCACCAGCTGACCGGGGAAGTGGCAGGTGATGTTGCCGCCGCGCGCGGTTTGGGCCAGCTCTATGCCCAGGCTGGCCAGGTGCGCCGCGCCCACGTGCAGGTTCTCCTGCCCGCCCTGCCTGCCCAGGGTGATGACCTTGGGGTGCTCCACCAGGAAGAGCGTCTGCTCCGCCCCGGCCAGCACCTCGTCCAGGGTCGCCACTTGCAGCGCCTCGGCCTCCTTGTACGGCATCAGCCCCAGATCAACGATCCGCACGGCCTTTGCTGTCCTTCTTGGGCGCGCCGGTCTTTTTGCCGCCAGCGGGCTTGCCCGAAGTTTTGCCGCCAGTTTTGCCCGCAGGTTTTCCGGTGGACTTCCCTTGGGGCTTGCCGCCGGAAGCTGGCCTTCTCGGCGCGGCGGGGCGGGACGGTTCCCTGGCAGGCGCGGGCTTGCGCTCGGTTGTCCATTCAGATTCCGCCTCTGCCTGCTGGTCCGGTTTGCGCGTGGGCCTCTTGGCGCCAACCATCGGTTTGGCCTGGTCCTTCGGCTTGACCCTTTCCATGGGCCGTTCCGACGGCAGACGGGCGGGCTTGCGGACAGGCTTCTGCTGTGGTTCCTCCCCCTGCGCGGCAACGGGCTTCTTGTCAGCCAAGGGCGCGGGGGCCGTCTCCTGGCCCATGGGCAGAACGAGTGCGCCGGACTTGGCGTCCTTCTCGGGCTCCGCGGGCCAAGCGGCCTCCAGCAGGGTTCCCGGCAGGGGCACCAAGTGCTTGCGCGGCAGGGAAAGCAGCGTCAGGCCACGGTCGGAGCAGCAGTACTGGCCAAAGCGCGGGTAGGGGCCCTCGCCCGGCAGCTCCAGCGGGCCGGAAACGCAGCGCAGGTAGCTCTTGCCTTCGCCCGCTTCCAGGTGGCGGCCCTTGGCGGAGAAGTGCAGGAAGCTCAGGCTCACGTTGTCCTTGGCCAGCTTGGCCTCGTCGGACAGGCGCTTGAGCCAGCCCGGCGCGACCTCGGCGTCGAAATTGAAGTGGCACCAGGCGGTGTAGCCGCGTCCGCTCATGGGGCAGGGGCCAGTGTGCGGGCAGGGCGAAAGCGGGTTCAGCCCCCGGTGCAGCAGCCCGCGCCGCAGCGCCGCGATGAGGTGCGCGGAGGGGCGCACGCCCGGCTCCACCACCAAGAGCGAGCCCGTGGGCGTGAGCATGCTGGAAAGATGCCCGGCCAGGGCCCCGGCGTCCTCCATCAGCTCGCCCTCGCCCCGGTGCAGCACCTCGTTCAGGGCATTGGCCATGATGACGAGGTCGGCCTTTTCGCGCAGGCGGGCGTCCAGCGGGCCTTTCACCAGGGTGATGCGCCAGGGGGCCAGGCCGCCCTGGGCCTCGGCCATGTGCTTGAGGGTATCGAGCCCCAGGCGCATGGGCTTGGGCGCGCGGTCCACGCAGATGAAATGCAGGGCGCGTTTGCGCAGGCGCGGACGCGACATCCACAGCGCCAGCGGCGCGGTGATGGGCCCAGTGCCCAGGTCGATGATGGTGGCCCCGGCCTCGGGGTTGTCGCCGCCCGGGTCCAGCGCCAGCCCGGCGAACAGCACGCCCAGGCGGTACAGGTTCCAGGGCAGAAAGTAGCGCATGTAGGCCGAAAGCGCGGCCGGGTCGGCCAGGTAGTCGCGCCGCAGGTCGCCGCGCTCGTCGGTGAGCAGGTGCGAGAGGTGGCGGATGTCGCTGGGCAGCTGGCGGCGGTGCTGTTTGCGCATGGGCATGGCGGCGTCCAGGTGCTTTGGCAGGCCGGCCAGCAGCGTGAGGAATTCACGGTTCGCGCGGGGGAAGAGTTGTTCAGGAGACATGACGTAGCACCATCCTTTCGACGTAGAGGGATCCGAAGCGCGGCTCCGAGGCGAGGTCCAGGGCCCGGCAATATGCGGGCAGCCCGCACACCCAGTCCCAGGCGGGGGCGGAGCGGAGCAGCAGCTGCGCGCCCAGCAGCGATGTATTGCCCGCCTTGCGCACCTTTGCCGCCAGCGCCTCCGGCAGAAAACCCAGGGTGGCGAGGTCCGCCGCATCGACGTGTTCGCCCATGGCCCCGGCCAAATACACTGCCCGCAAGGCATCCGGGGCGAGGTTCGCCTCCGCCAGCAGGCGCGAAAGGGCCAGGTTGAAGGCCGCCTTGACCTTCACCAGCTCCTCCACATCGGAGGCCGGGAGAAGCATGCCGCCCGGCAGGGGCAGGGCGCTTTCTCCGCCAAGCCGGGTCAGGCCTTGGGCGATGCGCCGTCCCAGGGGCGTGGCGGGTACCACGAAGCGGCCCGACTCGTCCAGCACCCCGGCGCGCAGCAGCACGGCGGCCAGGGAGAGGTAGCCCACGCCGGTGATGCCCGCATCGGTTATGTCTGCATTGTCGCCCTGGCCGTTGGCATCGGCTTGGGGCGGTCTGTCGACATGCAGCGGCGCAAGGCCCGCCGGGCTCAGGGAATAGGCGCGCACAGCCCCGGGCGCGGCGGCGCGTCCGTGCCTCAGGCCCACGCCCTCCAGCGCCGGGCCCATGGGCACGCTGGCCAGGAGGTATTCCTCCGGCCCCAGGGCCAGCACGAACTCGCCATTGGTGCCCAGGTCGGCCAGCAGGAAGGGATACTGCGGCGCCACCGGGCCGAAATGCAGGGCCGCGAGCCCGGCGCTCAGGTCCG
>JAVBYL010000120.1 GCA_030824035.1 Humidesulfovibrio sp. | reverse complement strand
GCTTGGCGCTGCCCTCCTCCCCCAAAAACGTGGACTGCGGCAGCAGGGCCGAGAGCCGCTCGCGCAGGAGCGCCTCCACCGCCAGGTCCGTCTCGGTGACGAGATCCTTGGGGCCCTTGTGGTGGATGCGCCGGGGGCGGAGCCAGTGTTCGCGCACGAGCGCCCCGGAATCGGCCACGATCTGCTTGGCGGCCTCCAGGGTGTGCTGAAGAAATTCGTGGGTGGGCACAGGCGTCATTTCTTGATGATGTTCTTGAAGTCCAGGTCTGGGCGCAGCACGGCGGCGGCTCCGCGAACCGAAGCCAGGCGGGGTTCCTCGGCAACGCGCGTCTTGAGCTTCAAGGTGGCCTCGAAGAACTCCGGCAGCCCCTGCAGGGCCGCGCCGCCGCCATACAGGTGGATGCCTGTTTCCGCGATGTCGGCCACAAGTTCAGCCGGAGCCTTTTCCAGCACGCCGCACACAAGGTCGACCAGCGCCTGCAAGGGTTCGTCGAGGGCTCCGGCCAGGTCAGCCTCTTTCATTTCCTCGGCGCAGGGTGTCCCGGTCATGCTCTGCTTGCCCGTCACGGTCATGATCCTGCCCCCGGTGGCAGGGGGGGCCGGAGTGGCCGAGGCGAGGTTGATGGTCGTCTGCTCCGCCATGTTCTCGCCGATGGCGACCTGCCGCGTGGCGGCGAAGTAGCGCATCATGGCTGCATGGAAGGCGTTTGCGCCCAGCGGGGCGGACTGGCTGAGCACGATGTCGGAAAGGCACAGGACGGAGGCCTCGGCCAGGCCCGCGCCGATGCCGAGGAGCAAACGGCCCTTGGGCGCCCGGATGTCCAGGCCGCTGCCGATGGCCGCCGCCAAGGGCGCGGAGAGGAGCAGGACCTTGGAAGCGCCAGCGGCCTTGCAGCAGTCCTCAAAGGTGCGGCGCTCAAGCTCCGTCACCCCCAGGGGCACGACGACGCAGAGCTTTACGCGGGCGCCATTGCCCTCAAGCACGCGGCCAAGAAACGTCCGCAGCAGGGCTTTGGCGGCCTCGAAATCCACAATGACGCCGGCGTCGATGGGGCGCACCACGCTGATGCGCTCCGGCGCTTTGCCGAGGTAGCTTTTCGCCTCTGTGCCGGTTGCTATGGGCGCTTTGGCGTCCTGGTCAAAGGCGATGACGGTGGGCTCGTCGAGGAGAACATCGCCTGTTACATTGGTAATGAGAGTATTGGCCGTGCCAGCGTCCAGTCCGTATTGAACACTACGCAGCATGCTGATGGGGTTGCGCAGACGGATGGACATGGCGAAAACCTACTTGCCTGTACGGCGTTGGATAAAGAATTCAACGGAGCGATTGGATGTTTTTTCTTCTTCCGGGGTGAAGTAACAGGCGGGAAGTTCATTGCGCTGGCGATGGTAGTGCAGGCACTCGCAACACAGGCCGCGTTTGTTGCATGATTGCACGGTGCAAATGCAATACGTGGAATTTATTTTTACCCGGGGGCATTGATCAAGCTTACGCATAAAAGTCCTCCAAACGCTGTGGCTGTTGGGCGGATTACTAATGAAAATCACAAGGTGCGTCAACACACGCTTGGGGCCGCAACCCAGGGCGCAGGTGTTGGAAATGCCGGATACCCGGCTCCAAACGCCAGCCTTGCGCCCTTTTCGTTGAGCATTCCGCCGCTTTGTGGCATGTTGCCAAAAAACATTGCCCGGCAACGGCTCAAGGAGTTCCGCGTGGAAGAGTTGAAACAAACACCGCTCACCGGCTGGCACAAGGCCCACAAGGCCAAGATGGCGCCTTTCGCCGGTTTCGAAATGCCCATCCAGTACGAAGGCATTATCGCCGAACACAACCACACCCGCCAGAATTGCGGCATCTTCGACATTTGCCACATGGGCGAGTTCTCCCTCGGCGGCCCCGGCGCCAAGGACGCGTTGAACAGCCTCGTCACCCAGGATTTGGACACGCTGGCCCCTGGCAAGTGCCGCTACGGCTTTTTGCCCAACGACAAGGGCGGCGTGCTGGACGACCTCATCATCTACTGCCTGGGCCAGGACGACTACATGCTGGTGGTCAACGGCGCGTGCGAGGCCGGGGACTACACCTGGCTGGCCGGTCACTTGGCCGCAGGCCCCCAGTTCAAGAACATTTCCGCCGCCACGGGCAAGATCGACGTGCAGGGCCCGCGCTCCCTGGAGGTCATGGAGGCCGTGCTCGGCGCTCCGCTACGCAGCCTGGGGTACTTCAACCACCAGCGCATGCAGTGGAACGGCGCGTCCATCCTGGTCAGCCGCACCGGCTACACAGGTGAACTCGGGTACGAGATCTACCTTGATTCCAGCCTGGCCCCGGCCATGTGGGAGGCGCTGGCCGCCCACCCGCTGGTGAAACCCATTGGCCTGGGCGCGCGCGACACCCTGCGCCTGGAACTGGGCTACCCGCTCTACGGCCAGGACCTGGACACCGTGCATACGCCTGTGGAGGCCGGTTACGGCATGCTGCTGACCAAGAAGACCGGGTACACCGCCAAAGAGGCCATGCAGAACGTGCGCGAGCGGCTTGTTGCCCTGGAGATTCCGGGCAGACGCAGCGCGCGCCACAACGACCCCCTGCTGCTGCCCGATGGCACCGAGGTCGGCATCGTTACCAGCGGCTCCTTTGGCCCCAGCCTGGGCTACTGCGTGGCCCTGGCCTATGTGCGGGCAGATGCGGCCGATTCTCCGGCCTACCTTGTGCGCACCCAGCGCGGCGACCTGGAGGCCAAGGCGTCCACCCTGCCCTTCTACACCGCTGGCACCGCCCGCACAAAGCTCGTTTAGCCCCGCAAAACAACACCGGGGAGGGCAACGCGCTTGTCCTCCCCATTTTTCTTCGCCCTATCAGGTGGCAACAACGAAAGGGAATCAGTCGGGCAGCAGCGCCAGCAGGGCCTGCTCCAGGCGCGCGTTCTCCATTGCCATGAGCTCTGGTGTCAGCTTTTCCTGTGTGATTTCCAGTGGCTGGCCAAAATGAATGCGGCAACGGCTGAAGGGCTTGGGAACCTTGAACTGGTCCCAGGATTTGGTGAACACCCACTGGGTCGGGCATTCTGAGCGCACTGGCACCAGCAGCGCCCCGGCCTTCTGGCACAGGAACACGGTGCCGTCCTTGGCCTTTCTGCGCGGGCCGCGCGGGCCGTCCACCGTCACCACGCCGATGCGCCCCCGCTCCATGTGCCGCTTGAGCTGCAGCAGGGCCTTGAGCCCGCCACGGGTGCTGGAACCACGCGCCACGAGGTAGTCGATGCGTTCCAAAACCCGTGCGATGAGCTCGCCATCGCGGCTGTCGCTGGCAATGGTGGCAAAGCTGCCCCTGAGGGCGCTCAGGCCGAACCCGGTGAGCGAAAACAGCTCCTCGTGGTAGATGGCCAGCATGATGGGCTTGCCGGTGGCGGAAAGTTGCTTGAGGTGTGAGATGAACCCGCTGTCGTCATAGCGCAGGCTGCGTATCCACAAGGAATACAGCCATGTGACGAGGGGGGCGAAGCGGACGGGGTTGATGCGCATGCGTTTCCGGCCAAGGTTTTGCGGTGACAGCACGGGGAAAAATGGGCAACATGGATTGGCTCGCGCAGCCCAGGTTTTGTGTACGTGCAGCCCAGGGCGGAGGCAACCAGAAACCGCCCTGCCCGCTATCTTGCGCTTTGGCACAGTGGTCATACAATCTCTTGCAATGACAGGTATTAGACTATGTCTAGACAATTATTAGAGTTCGTAACATACTGGAATAATAACGATGAGCTTCGCAGGTTCCCATGCGCATAAATAAATACCTTTCAGAGTGCGGGGTTGCCTCCCGCCGTGGGGCCGATGTCCTCATCGCCGAGGGCCGTGTGATGCTCAATGGTGTCACCGTGGCCGAGCCCGGGGTGCGCGTTGATGCCGTGGACGATGTTGTGCTGGTGGATGGCAGGCGCGTTGCTCCGCTGCGGGAGCAGGCCCACGGCCAGGACGTCGCCCTGATGCTGCACAAGCCCGTGCAGGTCGTCACCACCGCCCGCGACCCCCAAGGCCGCCCCACCGTGTTCGACATCCTCCCGGAAAGATACAGGAAGATGCGCCTGCTGCACGTTGGGCGGCTGGATTACTTCTCCGAGGGGCTGCTGCTGCTGACCACCGACGGTTCGCTGTGCAACCGGCTCATCCATCCGCGCTGGCACCTGCCCAAGGTGTACCACGTGCTTGTGCGCGGCGCGGTGCGGGAGGACAGCCTGAACGCCATGCGCGCGGGCATGACCCTGGCCGAGGGCGAAACCCTCGCACCTGTCGAGGTGGCGGTCATCCGCGCGGACCAGTCCGGCACCTTGCTGGAGATGACCCTCCTGCAGGGGCTGAACCGGCAGATCCGCCGCATGTGCCGCGATTGCGGCCTGACGGTGCTGAAGCTCATCCGCGTGCGGCAAGGGCCGCTGGAGCTTGGCGGGCTTAAAACCGGCGAGGCGCGGCCCCTGAGCCCGGACGAGGTGCGCACGCTGCGCCGCGCCGTTGGCTTGGAAATGGAAGCGCCCCCGGCCAAGAGCTGACCGGAGGCGCATAACGTCGAACAGGCTGAACGCGGGCTACTTGTTCTTGGTGTTGTCCTTCACCTGGGTGCCGGCGGGCGGCGTGAATTCAAAGAGCTTGGCGTCAGGGCGCTTGTCGCTGCTCAGCCCGATGAGCGTCACCTGGTTGCCATTGCCGAAGAAATCGACGATGAGCACCTTGCCCAGCACGCTGGTCTTCGGGTCCACCCAGATGTAGGCAAGCACCATGGTGGGCTCCGGCTCCTTGGGGAGCAGGCGCAGCTTGGTCAGACCGCCGTCCGTGCCCTGGTCCTCAATCTTGAAGTCTTCCTTCAAGTTCGCCTTGCCGGAAAGGAAGCGGATCATGGTCTTTGAGTTGAACACCTGGTTGGAGCGGTACTTCATGGCCATTTTGTCGCCCTCGAAGTAGTTCCAAACGGCGCTTTGGCCCACCACGAGCAGTTCTTTCTCAGGTTTCTGGGTTTCCCAGCGCACCAGCGAGGGCTGCTTGAACCAGATTTTTCCGCTGCGCTTCTCCACGCTGCCGCTGGCGGCGTTGGAAAGCTCCTGCTGAAAATCGGCCTGGAAGGACTGCATGGAATCGTAGCGTTTCTGAATGGCGTCCGCCAGCGAGTTGGCCTGGGCCGTTCCGGCCAGCAGCAGGCTGAGGATGACGATAGAAATCAAACGAATGCGCATTGTTTGCTCCAGTGTTGTTGTGGCGTTGGGCGCTGTGCGCCCGCTAGTCTTTTAGGCAAAGACGTTTGGAAAGGCAACGGAGGCATTATGACACTTGCTGAAATAAACATGCCCCTCATCGAGCGGCGCGCCGTGGAGGCGGAGCTGCTCATGCGGGTGTACGATGCCGCGCGCGTGCAGCACGGGCACGAGGCGGCCCTCGGCATACTCAAGCGCGTGGTGGACCAGGCAGCCTTCGAGGCCGGGCAAACCTTCGCGGCAGAGGCTCCGGACAGCGGGCCCAGCCTGAAGCATTTTAGCACAGTGGTTGAACGCTGGCGCGCTGGCGGCGTGCTGGACATCGAGGACATCCAGCAGACACCCGGCGGCTTGTCCTTCTCCGTCACCCGTTGCGGCTACATGCAGATGTACGAAAAAATGGGCATTCCCCACGAGTTTCATGCCATCCTCTCCTGCCGTCGCGATGCCGCCTTTGCCGAAGGATATTCGTCGTGCCTGCGGCTCGAGCGTCCTTTGGTCATTGGCCAGGGCGGAAAAACGTGCGAATTCCGGTTCTTCTGGACCGAGCCAGCCTCCTGGTAACCAAGCCACTGACGTGTAGCTCGCTGATAACTTTGCGCTTCCTTCCCGTCGTGAACTCTGGCATGAGACTGCTTGGCGCTGCCGGACAACACCGCGCAAGCGCCAAACATCATTCGCCACCAAGGAGAACCGCAGATGACTGAACGCAGGCTTATATCCTCTGGGTCCAAGTGGGAGCCCATGCTCGGCTACTCCCGCGCTGTTGTGGCCGGGAACACCGTGTACGTTTCCGGCACTGTGGGTGTGGAGGCGGATGGCTCCGTCGCGCCGGACATGTATGGCCAGGCCAAGCGCTCCCTAGAAATCATCGCCGGTGCGCTGGCCCAGGCCGGGGCTGGCATGGACATGGTGGTGCGCACGCGCATCTTCGTCACCGACGTGAGCCGGTTTGAGGAGATCGCCAAGGCCCACGGCGAGGTGTTCGGGGAAATCCGCCCCGCCACCACCATTGTGGAAGTGACCAAGCTTGTGGACGCGGCCTACATGATCGAAATCGAGGCCGTGGCCGTTCTTTAGCCGCATTTGCGCAGGGCGGGCGTGCTTAGTTGGCCGTCCGCCCTGCTCCCAACCATTTTCTATCCTTCCCCCTGCTCCATGGCGCGCAGCAGCGCCTTGTACTCCCTGGGCTGGCAGCGCAGATACTGCGGCGGGGCAAGCACCTGCGCGCCCAGCTCGGCGGCCGCGTGCCACGGCCAGCGCGGGTTGTAGAGCATGGCCCGCCCCAGGGCCACCAAATCGGCCTGCCCGGTGGCGATGATTTCCTCGGCCTGGCGGGCCGCGGTGATGAGCCCCACCGCGATGGTGGGCAGCCCCGTGGCCTTGCGGATGGCCTCGGCGAAGTCCACTTGATACCCGGGTCCGAGGCTGATCTTCTGCCGGGGCGAAAGCCCGCCGCTGGACACATGGATGTATGCGCAGCCGCGCTGCTTCAGTTCCCGCGCCAGGGTGATGCTCTGGTCCAGGTCCCAGCCCCCTTCCACCCAATCCGTTGCGGAGATGCGCACCCCGAGGAGCTTGCCCGCCGGGAGTTCCTGGCGCATGGCCTCAAAAATCTCCAGGGCAAGGCGCATGCGGTTGTCCAGGCTGCCGCCGTAGGCATCGGTGCGCGTGTTGGCAAGCGGCGAAAGGAACTCGTGCAGCAGGTAGCCGTGGGCGCAGTGCAGCTCCACGCCCTCGAAGCCCAGGCTCGCAGCCCGGCGTGTGGCCTGGACGAAGGCCTCGCGCACTCGCCGCAGCCCCTCGGTGTCCAATTGTTGCGGCGGGGTCGAGGCATCGTCGTAGGCGGCGCAACTGGGGCCGCAGGGAACCCAGCCCCCCTGCTCCGGCCCGATGGGGTCGCCGCCCTCCCAGGGCAGCCCGGTGGAGGCCTTGCGGCCCGCATGGGCCAGCTGCAGCACAAGCGGCATGCTGGAATAGCGGCGCACCGCACCAAGCACCCGCGCCAGGGCGTCCTGTGTCTCATCAGACCAGAGGCCCAGATCGCAGGGGCTGATGCGTCCCTCCGGCTCCACCGCCGTGGCCTCCACAATCAGCAGGCCAGCGCCGGAGAGCGCCAACTGCCCATAATGCATGAGATGCCAGTCCGTTGCCAGGCCATCGTGGGCAGAATACTGGCACATGGGCGGAATGACGATGCGGTTTTCCAGGGTGAGGTCACCCAAGGTGTACGGTGAAAAAAGTTTGCTCACGGCTCTGTTTTCCCCCTGTGCTTGGAGTTCTTGTGCCTTCAAGATAGCGCACCGGCGGAAAAAGAAAAGAGGCGCCGGAGCGCCTCTTCAGTCAATCTTGCAGCAGTGGGGAGCTAAAGGTCTGTTTGTTCGTTGGTGAGGCCCATGCGGCCCAGCACCTGGAACATGAGCGAGAGCACCATGCCCACCACCGTGGCCAGGGCCATGCCCTTGAGCTGCACGGTGCCGATCTTGATGGCCGCGCCGCTGATGCCGACGATGAGCACGATGGCGGTGAGGGTGAGGTTGATGGGCTTGGAGTAGTCCACCTTGGCCTCCACCAGCATGCGGATGCCGGAGGCGGCGATGACGCCGAAGAGCAGGATGCAGATGCCGCCCATGACCGGCGCGGGGATGGACTGGATGAAGGCGGAGAGCTTGCCGATGAAGGCCAGGGCGATGGAGATGACGGCCGCGCCGCCGATGACCCACACCGAGTACACGCGGGTGATGGCCATGACGCCGATGTTTTCGCCGTAGGTGGTGGTGGGCACGGAGCCGAAGAAGCCGGAAAGCACGGTGGACACGCCGTCGCCCATGAGCGACCGATGCAGGCCGGGGTCCTTGGTCAGGTCGCGCTTGACGATGTTGCCCGTGACCACAAGGTGGCCGATGTGCTCGGAGATGACCACCAGCGCGGCGGGGATGATGATGATGATGGCGTTGATGTCGAATTTGGGCAGGTACATGGTGGGCATGGCCAGCACCGGGGCGGCCAGCAGCGCGTCGAACTTGACCACGCCGAGGCCAAGCGCGGTGACGTAGCCGGTGAGGATGCCGATGAGCACCGGGATGATGGCCATGAAGCCCCGGAACATCAACGACCCGAAGGCCACAGTGAGCAGCGTGACGCAGGAGATGATGATGGCGTTCATATCATACAGGCCGGTCTTGGCATCGGGCACGATGCCCGCCATGCCGGTGGCCACGCTGGCGAGCTCCAGGCCGATGAGGGCGACGATGGGGCCCATGGTGGCGGGCGGCAGCACGAAGCTGATCCAGTCGGACCCGAACTGCCAGATGATGAGCGCCACGGCGATGAAGATCAGCCCGGAGGCGATGAAGCCGCCCAGGGCGTAGGAGTAGTTCTCGCCCCAGAAGGCCTGGTTGGCGCCCAGCACCACAAACACCGGCGACAGGAAGGCGAAGCTGGAGCCCAGGAAGGCGGGCGCCTTGCCCTTGCACAGGAAGAGGTAAATGAGCGTGCCGATGCCGTTCATGAGCAGCACGATGGCCGGGTCGATCTTGAACAGCGTGGGCACCAGCACCGAGGCGCCGAACATGGCGAAAAGGTGCTGGAAGCTCAGGGGAATGCCCTGGAGAAACGGAACTTTTTCTTCAACCTCGATGACTCTTCTGCTCATGGCGGTGCTCCCTTCTTATGGTTCTCGAACCTCATCATAGGTTCCGTCGACCGGAATGCGCGCGCGTCGCTTGCCCTTGCGGGCCCCAACCACGGGAGGCCATTTCCCGGAACGCGGCGGTGGTTGGCGTGGGACGAAAAAAAGGGGCGTTGCCGCCCCGGTCTTACTTGGTGCCGAAAATCTTGTCGCCCGCATCGCCAAGGCCGGGCAAAATGTAGCCCTGCTCGTTCAGACGCTCGTCGATGGACGCGCAGTAGATGTCCACATCGGGGTATTTGTCGGTGATGCGCTTGATGCCCTCCGGCGCGGCCACGAGGAACAGGCCGCGTATCTGCGTGCAGCCGGCCTTCTTCAGCAGGTCGATGGTGGCGTCGAGCGTGCCGCCGGTGGCCAGCATGGGGTCGAGGATGATGGCCATGCGGGCCTTGATGTCGCGGGCGAGCTTCACGTAATACTTCACCGGCTGGAGGGTTTCCTCGTTGCGGTAAAAGCCCACCACGCTCACCTTGGCGCCGGGCACCATGTCGAGCACGCCGTCCATCATGCCCAGGCCAGCGCGCAGAATGGGCACAACGGTGATCTTCTTGCCCTTGATGCGCTCGATTTCCACCTCGCCCGCCCAGCCACGGATGGTCTTCTTTTCCACCTCAAGGTCCTTGGTGGCCTCGTAGGTCAGCAGCCGGGCCACTTCCTTGGTCACATCGCGGAACAGGCTGGTGGAGATGTCGTGCTTGCGCAGGAGGCCAAGCTTGTGCTTGACGAGGGGATGCTGGGCCACATGGACGGCCATGGCGGAGTCTCCTTGGTTTTGTTGCGGTGCGGTACGCCGAAATCTCTTCTTGATAAAAAGCCACGGCGTACAGGTCAAGAGAATATGGCGGTAAAACGCGTTGCTCTCCGCT
>JAVBYL010000127.1 GCA_030824035.1 Humidesulfovibrio sp. | reverse complement strand
CGCAAATAGTTCTCTGAAAGGTATTTTATCAGCGGCTTTATGTTGCCTGCGGCCACCAGAATGTCCTTGGCGTTTACATAATGCGCCAACTGGTGTTCTATCTCCGTTTCAAGGCTGGAATCTATGCCCTTATGTTCCTGCCGAAAGTAATACATGAAGGAAGGGCACTGCGAAAAATGTTCTACCTGCGAAAGCAAATCATACATCACCACCACATCCTGCCCCAGCTTAAGGTCGGGGTGCGACGCATTTGATGCATTTGCAAAACGCGTATTGACGATCCAGCGCCACAACACTTTCGACTTCCAGTACCGGGGATTCTCAAAGGTGGTGCGTGCAACTGCCGGGTGATAGAAGTAGCGGCGCGTGTTGAACGTTTTGTCAGAAAACACGACAGCATTCCCGCACACCATATCGACCTTGTCCCGGTCAGCCACGGCCAGCATGTCGGCTGCCGCCCTAGGGTCCAAAAAGTCATCCGCATCAAGCCACATCAAGTAGCGGCCCCGGCTCAGGGCCTGCCCCACCTGACGCGTGCGCCCCGCCCCCATGTTCGCTTGATCGTGCACGCGCACCCGGCTATCGGCCTTCGCGTACGCCGAGGCGATGGACAAGGTGGCGTCAGTCGAACCATCATTGATGACCAGCACTTCCAGGCGCGGCTCCGTTTGCCACAGGCAGGATTCCATTGCGTAAGGCAACCAGTTTTGCATATTGTAAGCAGGTATAATAATTGTCAATTCTGGTTGTGCCTGCACAGTCCCCCCACAAACGGTATGAGTTCATTGCTCTTTGCGCGCCGTTGACAAAATGCGCTCCCCCACGCACTTGGGGGGGAGGCCAGTATACACAGCCTCCATCCGAGCTTCTACGTATTTCTTTCGCGCAAGGCCCATCCTTGCAGAATCTTTCATCTCTAGATAGTTCTTTCGCGATGGATCATTCACTCTAGAAACAGTCTGGAAAAATTTGCCGGGCAGCCGCAGTCCTTGCGCGCCAAGAGATTGAATCCTAACAGGAAGCCTTCCTAGGTCAAGGCCACCAGATCGTAGCTCTGGGCCTGTTCGATGTCCGCCTGGACCATGCGCCCCGGCTTCACCTTGGGGCCGCTCACGTAGGTCACGCCGTCCACCTCCGGGGCCTGGAACCACACCCGGCCCACGTGCAGGCCCGGCCACTCCGGGCTCGGCTCCTCCACCAGCACTTCCATGCGCGTGCCCACCATATCCGCCAGCCGCTCGCGGCTGATGCGCTCCTGCAGCTTCATCAGCGCGTTCTTGCGCCGGGTTTTGGTGGCCTGCGGCACCTGGCCGGGCAGCCCAGCCGCCACGGTGCCCTCCTCCTGGTGGTAGGGAAACACGCCCAGGTGGTGGAAGCGCGTGCGCTCCACAAAGGCCTTCAGCTCCTTGAAGTGCGCGTCCGTCTCGCCGGGGAAGCCCACGATGCAGCTGGTGCGCAGGGCCGCCTCCGGGAAGTGCTTGCGCACCCGGTCGATGACCAGGGAAGGGTCCTTGGCGAAGGGGCGGCCCATGGCCGCCAGAATCTCCGGGTGGGCGTGCTGCACCGGGATGTCGAAATACGGCAACAGCGGCCTGCCCAGCCCGGCCAGGTGCTTCAGCAGCCCGTCCGTCAGCCCCGCCGGGTACAGGTACATCAGCCGCAGCCACTTGAGCCCCGTGATGGGCATGAGCCGGTCCAGCAGGTGCTTCAGCCCGTCCTTCATGCCCAGGTCGTGGCCGTAGGAGGTCACATCCTGGCCCACGATGACCAGCTCCGGCACCTTGCCCTGCTCCACCAGCAGCCGGGCCTCGCGCTCCAGCTCGTCCAGGGGGCGGCTCACGTGTTTGCCGCGGATGGACGGGATGGTGCAGAAGGCGCACTTGTGCGAGCACCCCTCGCTCACCTTCAGGTAGGCGTAGCCCGGGGCGGTGCTGATGCGGCGCGGGCCAAGGGCGTCGAGCTTCTTTTTGCCCAGGGCGGCCCCCACCAGGCCGGGCCACTGCTCCAGCTCGCGGGTGGAAAGCCAAATGTCCACCTCCGGCAGGTCGGCGCGCAGGTCGTCCTGGCCGTAGCGGCTCACCAGGCAGCCCGTCACCGCCAGCACCGGGCGCGGGTTCACATCCTCCACCTCGCGCAGCACCGCCAGAATGGTGTCCACGCTCTCCTCCACCGCCGGGCGGATGAACCCGCAGGTGTTCACCAGCACAAGGTCCGCCTCTGCCGGGCTTTCCACCGGAACAAGCCCCCGGCCCAGCACGCCCAGCAGGCGCTCCGTATCCACACGGTTTTTGGGGCAGCCCAGGCTGATGGTATGCACGCGGATGCTGGCCATGAAGTCTCCTTGCCCGCCCTGTGGCGGTGGTGGTGAATGAAATCGGGAGTGTTGCGCTTTGCCGCCACTCGTGTACGATGAAGTCAAAAGAGCCTTCCCGAAGCCCGCCCCCACGGCGCGAAAGGAGACGCGGACCATGTTGGAAGCCCTCAAGACCGAGAAGCAATACCGCATCGGCATCATAGGCGACAAGCGCTCACTGGTGCCTTTCTGGGACCTTTTCGCCTCCCTGGGGAACGAGCGCATCCTGGGCCAGATGGGCTTCAAGGCCCTGGCCCTGCATGCCTCCGCCCCCAGTGGAGAAACCTTCCCCCCCGGCCTGGGCCTGCCCGCCTACCCCAACTGGCAGGCCATGCTGGCCGAGCACCCGGACATCAGCATGGTGATTGAGACCACGGGCAACCGCGAGCTGACCACCGAGCTGCGCCAAAGCCTGCCGACGGACATCTCCCTGGTGGAGCGCGCCGCGGCCAGCTTCTTCATCCGCCTGCTTTCCTCCGACCAGATGTGGGTGGCCTGCAAGCTGGATCTGCTGCACACCCAAACCCTGCTCAAAACGGTCATCGACCAGCTCAAGGAGGAGATCGTGCTGGTGGACCTGGCCGGGCTCATTCTGGACTGCAACAAGGCCGTGCTGGAGCACCTGGGCCTGCACAAGCCGCAGCTGTACGGCCAGCCGGTGCGCGCCTTTTACAAGGTGCCGGAGGGCGAGGGCGAGGAGTACCAGCCCCCCCTGGAGCTGGCCCTGGCCCGCAAGGAACTGGCCGAGGCCACCCTGCCCCATGTGGACGCCGATGGCCGCGTGCACTACACCCGCGAGTACGCCTACCCCATCCTGGAAGACTCCGGCGAACTCTCCAGCGTGCTGTTCATCCGCCGCGACATAACCAGCCGCACCCAGATGGAACAGCGCCTCCAGCAGGCCGAGAAGCTCGCGAGCATCGGCGAGCTCTCCACCTACATCGCCCACGAAATCCGCAACCCGCTGTTCGCCATCGGCGGCTTCGCCAACGCCATGTTGCGGGAGGCCACGGACGAGAAAAGCCGCAAGCGCCTGGGCATCATCGTGGAGGAGGCCGGACGCCTGGACAGCATCCTCAAGAGCATCCTCACCTTTGCCCGCCCGGTGGAAAGCGCCCCCGGCCAAACGGACATGAACCAGATAGTGCGCGACACCATGGACCTGATGCGCATGGCCTGCGAGAACCAGGGCATCGAGCCGGAGCTGGCCCTGGCCCCGGACGCGCCCCTGGTGAAGGCCGACCCGGAGCTCATCAAGCAGTGCCTCATCAACCTCGTCAAAAACTCCGTGGAGGCCATGCCGACCGGCGGGCGGCTCACCGTGCGCACCGGGCTGGCCGCGCCCCACGCCTTCCTTGAGGTGGTGGATACCGGCACCGGCATCGCCACGGACATCCGCGACAAGGTCTTCAGCCCCTTCTTCAGCACCAAGGGCAAGGGCAGCGGCCTGGGCCTGGCGCGCATCAAGAAGATTCTGGACGACCTGGGCGGCACGGTGGAGCTGGTGAGCGTTCCCGGCGAGGGAACCCGCGTGACCCTGCTCCTGCCGCCCCTGCTGGCGGTTGCGAAACCGCAGGCAAGCGGGTAGAACCTCCCCTGACAATTCACGTCAGGAGAGACGCCTTGAAGCAAGTTGTTCTCGCCACGCGCAACGCTGGCAAAATCGCGGAGCTGAAGTCCCTGCTGGCGGGGTTTGGCCTGGATGTGCTTGGGCTTTCCGCCTTCCCGGAAATCGGGGACATCCCGGAAACCGGCAGCACCTTTTCCGAAAACGCGGCCATCAAGGCCCGCGCCGTGGCCCAGGCCACGGGGCTGGTCGCCCTGGCCGACGATTCCGGCCTTGAGGTGGACGCGCTCTCCGGCGCGCCGGGCGTGTATTCCGCCCGCTACAGCGGGGAGAACGCCACCGACGCCTCCAACAACGCCAAGCTCCTGGACGCCCTGAAGGACGTGCCCGAGGCCGGGCGCGGCTGCCGGTTCGTCAGCGTGGTGTTCGCCGCCGCCCCCAACGGGGCCGAGGCCGAGGCCAGGGGCGAATGGCAGGGCCGGGTGCTCCCCGCGCCGCGCGGCGCTGGCGGCTTCGGCTACGATCCGTTGTTCTACGACGCCGAGAAGGGCGCAACGGCAGCGGAGATGACCCGCGAGGACAAGAACGCGCGCTCGCACCGGGGCAAGGCCCTGCGGACGCTGCTTTCCACCTGGCCGGAGTTTTGGGCCCGGGCCGACCGGTAGATTTTCCTCACACCACCCCCCGCCCCGGCGCACCCGCCAAAGCACGCCAGGGCAGCAGAGACACGGAGAAGCACATGTGCGGCATCATCGGCTACTGCGGACATCGCCCCGCCGTCCCCCTCGTTGTGGAGGGACTCAGGCGTCTTGAATATCGCGGCTACGACTCCGCCGGCGTCAGCTTCGTCCAGTCCGGCGCGCTCCACGTGCTGCGCGCCCCGGGCAAGCTGGCGGGCCTGGAAAAAAAGCTGGAGGACGAGAACGTCTTCTCCGCCACCACGGGCATGGGCCACACCCGCTGGGCCACCCACGGCGCGCCCGTGGAAAAGAACGCCCACCCCCACCGCGACCACGAGGGCAAGCTGGCCCTCATCCACAATGGCATCATCGAGAACTACCAGGAGATCAAGGCCGAGCTCTGCGCCGAGGGCTGCGAGTTCCGCTCCGACACCGACTCCGAGGTGCTGGTCAACCTCATCGCCAAGGGCATGAAGCTCCACGGCGGTGATGTGATGCAGGCGCTCTCCTGGGCCCTGGGCCGCGTGGAGGGCGCGTACGCCATCGTGCTCATGAGCATGGACCACCCCGGCACCCTCTGGGCCACCCGCGTGGCCAGCCCGCTGGTCATGGGCATCGGCACGGGCGAGAACTTCTTCGGCTCGGACATTCCGGCCTTTCTGCCCTACACCCGCGATGTGGTGTTCCTGGAGGACGGCGAGCTGGTGCGCATCACCTCCGGCTCCTGGGAGGTCTTCAACACCGCCACCCTGGCCCCCATCGCCAAAGAGGTCCAGCACATCAACTGGGACGTGCAGGCCGCGGAAAAGGGCGGGCACAAGCATTTCATGATCAAGGAGATCTTCGAGCAGCCCAAGGTCATCCGCGACTGCCTGCTGGGCAGAATCGACGGCGGCGGCGTGCGCCTGGCCGAGCTGGACGGCGTGCCCGTGCCGGAGCGCCTGCACATCGTGGCCTGCGGCACCAGCTACCACGCCGGGCTTTGGGGCATGTACCTCATCGAGAAGCTCGCGGGCATTCCCGTGCAGGTGGAGATCGCCTCGGAGTTCCGCTACCGCGACCCCATCCTCCCCAAGGGCGGGCTGGTGCTGGCCATCAGCCAAAGCGGGGAAACCATGGACACCCTGGCCGGCATCAAGCTGGCCAAGCAGCGCGGACTGCCTGTGCTGGGGCTGTGCAACGTGGTGGGCTCCAGCGTCTCGCGTGAGTCGGACCACGTGCTGTACACCCAGGCCGGGCCGGAAATCAGCGTGGCCTCCACCAAGGCCATGTGCAGCCAGCTGACGGCCCTGCTGCTGCTGGCGCTGTACTGGGGCGGCAAAAAGGGCACCCTGCCCGCGGCGGACTGCGCCCGGATGGTGACGGACCTGGCCGCCATGCCCGATGTTTTGGACGACGCCCTGCCCGGCCTGCGCCGGGAGGCCCAGAAGCTGGCCCGCCACTACGCCGGGGCCACGAGCTTCCTGTACCTGGGACGGGGCATGAACTTCCCGCTGGCCCTGGAGGGCGCGCTCAAGCTCAAGGAAATCTCGTACATCCACGCCGAGGGGTACGCCTCCGGCGAGATGAAGCACGGCCCCATCGCCCTCATCGACCCCGACTTCCCCACCTTCGCCATCGCCCTGGACGACGAGCTGTTCCCCAAGGTGAAGTCGAACCTGGTGGAGGTGCAGGCGCGCGCGGGCGAAATCATCGGCCTGACCAACGAGGGCCTGGACCTCGCCGTGGAGCACCGCTGGAACGTGCCCCGCGCCGCCGGGCCGCTCTCGGCTTTCGTCACGCTGCCGGCGCTCCAGCTCTTCGCCTACGAGATGGCCGACTACCTGGGCAAGGATGTGGACCAGCCCCGCAACCTGGCCAAAAGCGTCACTGTGGAATAACGCGCCGCGCGCCGGAGCCCCCCCATGCTTGGCAGCAACAGCACAACGGTTTTGACGGGTCGCAAGACCGTGGTCTTCTCCATCGCCCTGCTCCTGTGCCTGGGCTTTGTCACCACCACGCTCGTCAGCTATCAGGTGTCCAAGCGGGCCATCCGCGACTCCATCGTCACCCAGGAGCTGCCCCTCACCTCCGACACCATCTACTCAGAAATCCTCAAGGATCTCGTTCGTCCGGTGTTCGTCTCGTCCATGATGGCCCACGACACCTTCCTGCGCGACTGGACCCTGCGCGGCGAGCACGACCCCAGCGAGATCAAGCGCTATCTCACCGAGGTCATGTCCAAGTACACGGCCTTCACCAGCTTCTACGTCTCGGAAAAAACCCGCGCCTACTACCACCCCTCGGGCATCCTCAAGAAGATCAGCCCGCTGGAGCCGCGCGACTCCTGGTACTTCCGCGTGCGGCAAATGAAGGACCCCTACGAGATCAACGTCGATCAGGACATGGCCAACCGCGACGTGCTCACCATCTTCGTCAACTACAAGGTGGAGGACTACAACGGCCAGTACCTGGGCGCGGTGGGCGTGGGCCTCACCGTCGACGCCGTGCGCACGGCCATACGCGACTATCAGCAGCGCTTCGGGCGCGACATCTTCTTTGTGGACCACCAGGGGCGCATCGTGCTGCAAAGCATGCGCCCCGGCCAGCAGGAAACCAACATCCACTTCATCGAGGGCCTGCGCAAGATGGCCCCGGAGATCCTGTCCAACAAGAACGGCTCGTACCAGTACGAGAACGAAGGCTCCGTGCATCTGCTCAACGTGCGCTACATTCCGGAGCTCAAGTGGTTCCTGTTTGTGCAAAAGACCGAGGACGAGGCCATGCTCGGCATCCGCCAAACGCTGTACATCAACCTCGCCGTGTGCCTGGTCATCACCCTGGTGGTGCTGGCGCTCACGGGCGCTACCCTGGGCCGCTACCAGAACCGCGTGGAGGAGCTGGCCACCACGGACAAGCTCACCGGGCTGGCCAACCGCCAAGCCTTCGACCTGCTCATCCACCAGGCCATGAACGACGCCAAACGCAACCAGACCCCCCTGGCCGTGCTCATGGCCGACATCGACCACTTCAAGGAGGTCAACGACCGCTTCGGCCATCTCGTCGGCGACGAGGTGCTGAAGGGCGTGGCCACGGCCCTGAAGAACGGCCTGCGCGAATCCGACAGCGTGAGCCGCTGGGGCGGCGAGGAGTTCCTGGTCATCCTCAAGGCCTGCGGCAGCGAACAGGCCCGCCACCTGGCCGAGAAGCTGCGCCTGGCAGTGTCCTCCGCCCCGCTCTGGGCCGAGCTGAAGGTGGGCGCGGTGTCCATCAGCCTCGGCGTGGCCGAACTGCTCCCCGGCGACGACATGGACGCGCTGCTGGGCCGCGCCGACAACGCGCTGTACGAGGCCAAGGCCTCTGGCCGCAACTGCGTGTACTCCAGCGCAGCGCTCCTTACCCTTGTCCCCGGCTCCCATGACGGCGACGGCCCCCACGACGGCGACACGGATTCCCACAACAGCGAGGACTCCGGCGGCAACGCGCCGGTGGCCTAGGGCAGCCATGGCCGTGCTCATCGAAGGCGTTTCCGTGCTGGTGCGGGTGCAAACCCTGGCCGACAGGCACGCGGGCGGCTGGGAGCGCTTTGTGGCCGAGGTGCCCAACAAGACGCTCTGCGCGGACGCCGAACTGGCGCGGGTGGGATTTTTGATGCCGGACGAGGCCCGCGACTACTGCCTGCACTTGGAGCAGCGGGGCCTCACCGCCCTGGACAGCGCGGGCGCCTCCCTGGACATCGCCGTGGTGGACCAGCTGCACGGCCCGCTGGCGCCCTGCCCCTGGCTGGAGCTGGGCGTCGTCTCCCGCGTGGAGTGCCCGCCGGTGCGCGCGGCCAGGCTCGCGGGCTCCACCGAGGAGCGCGTGGCCACCCCGCCGGGCTGGACCTGGGAGGGCTCCCTCAGCGCCCGGCTCCCTGTGCCGGGGCCAAGCGCCGGTACCAACGCGGCGCCAGCGGAGAACGAAGACGCTCAAGGCGCTCCCCCCGCCGGGTCAGACCCGGACCAAACCTGGCATTAGCCCCGCCTACAGGAACAGCAACAGCGAAACGGCCATGACGGCCATGCCCGCCACCAGCCCGTAAATGGCCATGTGGGGCTCGCCGTATTCCCGTGCGGCGGGCAGCAGCTCGTCCAGGGAAATGAAGACCATGATGCCCGCCACCCCGGCGAAAAGCACGCCGAACACCGTGGGCGAAAAGAAGGGCATGAGCAGCAGGTAGCCCACCAGCGCGCCCACGGGCTCCGCCAGGCCGGAAAGGAAGGAATACTTGAAGGCCTTGGCGCGGGAGCCGGTGGCGAAGTACAGCGGCACGGAAACCGCGATGCCCTCAGGGATGTTGTGGATGGCGATGGCCACGGCGATGGCGATGCCCAGGGCCGGGTCCGTGAGGGCCGAGGCAAAGGTGGCCAGGCCCTCCGGGAAGTTGTGGATGCCTATGGCCAGGGCCGTGAACACGCCCGTGCGCCGCAGCTTGGCGAAGTCGTGGGCCTCGTTCTTGGGCAGTTGCTCAAGGGTCAGCTCCATCTCCTCCACGGAGTGCAGCTCGTGGGGGTTCTCGTAGTTGGGCACCAGCTTGTCTATGAGCCCGATGAGGAGAATGCCGCCGAAGAACGCGCCTGCGGTGAGCCAGGCCCCGCCCGCCACGCCCCACTCCGGGGTCATGGCCTGGCGCGCCTTGACCATGATCTCCACGAAGGACACATAGAGCATGACCCCGGCGGAAAACCCAAGGGCCACAGACAGGAAGCGCGTGTTGGTTTGCCGGGTGAAGAAGGCCAGGGCGCTGCCCAGGCCGGTGGCGAGTCCGGCGAACAGCGTGAGCCCGAAGGCGAAGAGGACGGTCTGGGTTTCCATGAACAAACACTAGCGCAGCTGGAGGCAGAAAACCAGGGGGTGGAACCCACCCTTCCCGGCGGGGAATCAAATATGTTCATCCCAAAAAAAAGCCCCCGGAACCTTTCGATTCCGGGGGCGCTTTGCGTTTCATAGCGGCAGTGGGCTACTCGCCCAGATAGGCCTTGCGGATGTCCGGGTTGGCCAAGAGCGCCGGAGCCTCGTCCTCCATCACCACCTTGCCCGTTTCCAGCACGTAGCCACGCGTGGAGGACTGCAGCGCCAGGTTGGCGTTCTGCTCCACCAGCACTACCGTCACGCCGTCGCTTTCGTTGATCTCGCGGATGATGCGGAAGATCTGCTGCACGATGAGCGGGGCCAAACCCAGGGACGGCTCGTCGAGCAGGAGCAGCTTGGGGCGGCTCATGAGCGCCCGGCCCATGGCCAGCATCTGCTGCTCACCGCCGGAAAGCGT
>JAVBYL010000088.1 GCA_030824035.1 Humidesulfovibrio sp. | reverse complement strand
AGAGTGCCGGTTTCGGCCCCGGACGTGCGTTGGTGCTGCCCAACCCGGAGCTGCCGCCCCAGGCCAAGCAGGCCCTGCGGCCGCTGGAGCTGCTGCTGACAAAGTCGAGGCCTGTGGCGTTGCCGGAGCCCTCGGAGCTGGCAGGCCTGCCCCGGCTCTCCGCCGCAGCCATCCTCTCGCCCACGGAGCCGGACCTGCCGGAGTTTTTTGCGCAGTTCCCGCCCTGGCTGGAGGAACTGGTGCTGGTGTGGGACGCGGAGACGGTTCCCGACGCCACTCTTCCGCATCGACACTTCGCCGTGCGGCAGCTGGCCCGGCCCCTGGGCGCGGACTTCTCTGCCCAGCGCAACGCCATGCTGGCGGCCTGCGCCGGGGAGTGGGTGCTGTACCTCGATGCCGACGAGCGGCTTTTCCCAGAGGCTTGGGCCGCGGTGCCGCGCCTGTGCGCCGCCGGGATGGGCGGGTGGCATTTCCCGCGTGTCACGCCTTATCCCACGCCAGACCGGGCGCTGGTGGGCTTCGGCCTCTGGCCGGACATCCAGCTGCGGCTGTTCCGCAACGCGCCGGGCCTGGCCTTTGCGAACCCGGTGCACGAGCGGCTCACCGGGCTTGCCGGGCCGCAGGCCCTGGCCCTTGGGCTGGAGATAGAGCACCTGAGCCGCCTGCGCAAAAACGAGGACCAGCTCCGCAACAAATTGAGCGGGTTCGACCTGGCCGGGGCGGGCAGGGTACGGCACGCCCTGAGCGCGGAATACCCCAGCGTGCCGCGCGAGCTCGTTTCCCCCAGTCTTGCGCCGCTGGGGCGTGACCCCCTTGGGCCGGGGCTGCCGCGCTGCCTGTTGCTGCCGCCGGAATGTTCGTGAAGGACCACTTTTCTGATGCCTGCATGTCTCCGGTGGCGGAAGGCCTGGGACGCCAAACGGCCTGGGTGCGTTGACCGCCTTGATTCCCTGCCGTGAAACGTCTAGAGTGCCCACAGCCATTACAACTCTTGCCAAGGACCACGGATGCGGATTCTCTGCCCATTGTGCGGCTTCGGCCGGGATTTGGACATATCGAAGATACCCCCGCGCGCGCAGATGGCCACCTGCCCGAAGTGCGCGCACAAGTTCCGCTTTCGCGTTGTGGACGACCTGGAGCCTTTGCCCGCGTCAACTGCCGCGTCGCCGAAGCAGAGCGGCGCTGCACCTGACGCCGTGGTGGCAGGCGCTCCCCAGCCCGACCCCATGGCGGCCCAGCGCGCAGCGGCGGAGCAGGCCTGGAAGCGCATCCAGGGCGTGAAGGACGAGGACAAGCCCGCCGCCGGACCCGCCTTGGCGAACGTCCCGCAGGACTTGGAAGCTCCCAGGAGCAACCAGGACGCCGGGACAGCCCCCCCGCGTGAGCCCGAGGCGCGTTTGAACGCCCCCGCGCAGGGCGGCCAGCTTTCGCCAGTGCCCTTTGAGGACCTGCCGAACCACGGCGGCTTCTTCGGCGGCTTGTGGGGCACCATCCTCCAGGCCTTGAAGACCCCCTCGGCCTTCTTCCGCTCCATGCCCACCACGGGCGGCATGGCGCGCCCCCTCGTGTTCCATCTGCTCCTGGCGGAGTTCATGGTCTTCTGCCAGTTCCTCTGGGGGCTCTCCGGCTTGGGCTCGTTTTCGCAATACGCGGGCAGCCCGGAGCTCATGGACATGGGCATGAGCATGGCGGGCGCTGGTTCGCTCATGCTGCTCATCTTTTATCCGCTGCTGCTCATTCTGCGGTTGCTGGTGATGACCGCCATCATCCACCTGCTGCTGAAGCTGCTGCGCTCCGGCCAGGGCGGCGCGGAGGGAACCTTCCGCGTGCTGTGCTACGCAGCCGCCCCCCTTGTCATCGGCATTCTGCCCCTGGTCGGCCCCATCATCGGCGGGGTGTGGAGCATCGGGCTCACCATCCTAGGCCTGCGCGAGGCGCACCGCACCAGCATCGCCACGGCCATGTTCGCTGTGCTTCTGCCCATTCTGCTGCTGCTGGCCGCCGTGCTCGGCATGATGCAGGGCGGCATGATGCATGCGGGGTAGGGCCAAGCGCCATAGGGACGAAAAGCCCATGATCGACTGGATTCGCCGCAAGTGGCGGGCCTACTGCGCGGCCCGCAAGAGCGCCGCCGAGATCAACCCCGGCGGCCTGCTGCGCCTGGCGGACGAGGTGCGCACCCTGGCGGACGCCGCAAGCCGCGTGTGCCCGCCGGAGCGCCGTTTGCAGTCGCGCATCCGCGCCATCCAGGACGAGATGGAGCGCATCCACGGCCTGGCGGCCACGCCCGGGTTCCGCCGCATGCCAACGGAGCAGCGCCAGTTGCTGCGCCGGGGGCTGGTGCAGTCGCGGGAGCAGTTGTTGCGCGTGATGGGCCAGGTGCCCGCGCCCACCAAGCTTTTGCAGTAGCCCCGGCTTTTTGCCGCGCCGTTTGCGGCGGTACGCATCTTGCTTACGTCCCGCTGATGGACCGCGTCCGCGTCGATTTTCCGGCGCGCGCGGAGAATGCCGTAACCGCGAGTGTGCGCCCATGAAACGAATCCTTACAGGTTTGGCTTTGGCCGCCCTGTGCGTGCTGGCCCTGTCGGCCTGCGCCCATGTCGAGCCCAGCATCACCCAGCAGACAAAAATCTACCGCGACGCTCCCGTGGAAAAGTCGCGGCTGGCCATGGCCGTCTCGCCCAAGAGCCGCGTGTTCGACTCGCCCAAGGTGCTGCTGTACCCGTTCTGGGTGGCGCAGAAGATGGACAACCACGTGCTGGTTGGGCGCGAGCTGGCGCGCATGTTCCAGAACGTTTGGCTGGGCGAGCAGGTGTTCGAGACCCTGTACTTCGACCCGGAGCTGACCTACCGGGGGCCGGAGCAGGCCATTGCCGTGGCGCGCCGCTCCGGGGCGGACCTCGTGGCCGTGGGCATTGTTCCCCACCTGTACACCGGGGGCAGCCTGGACAGCACCGCCATCACCCTGCAACTGCGCATTTATGAGACCAAGGGCGGCACCATGCTCTTTTCCATGGAGCAGTCCGCGCGGGTGAACACCAAGCTGCCGCAGGACTGGATTCTGTTCACCATCAACACCCGCCTGTCCGATTCTCCCCTGGCCGAGGCCATCGCCTCCATCGCCAAGGACATGGCCGTGCCGCTCAAATCTTGGCTGCCGCCCACGGACGAGGAACTCGGTTTTGCCGACACCGCCCAGGGCATGACGCGCGGCCTGCTCTCCGACGGCTCGCTCATGGCAGGCATATCCGACGAGAGCGCCGCCTCCCGCGACATGATGAACGCCCTGCTGAATGACGCAAACGGAGCCAATGGCAAGAAGGGCAAGAAGGGCGGTGGCGGCGTGCGCCTCAAGGTGGAGTTCGATGTGGATTCCGCGCGCGTGCGCGAAACCTCCTACCCGCTGCTGAACGAGCTGGCCAAGGCGCTGAAGTCCGACGCGCTCAAGGGCCGCAAGGTCGTGCTCGCCGGTCACGCGGACTCCGACCACACCAGGGAGTACAACCAGAAGCTCAGCGAGCGCCGGGCCGCCTCGGTGAAGGCGTACCTTGTGGAACGCGGCGGCATTGCCCCGGAGCTCATCCGCACCGAGGGCTTTGGCGAAATGCGCCCCCTAGTGCCCAATACCAGCCTGGCAAACAAGCAGCGCAACCGCCGCGTGGAGGCCCGCCTGGACAAGTAAACATCTGGGCATATTTGATTATCAACGAAGGGGGGCTGTGTGACGGCCCCCCTTTTTTCCGGTTTGCGCCCGGCTGTGAATATGATAGGGGAGTTGCCTCACGGCTTACGAACGCTCTGACGAAACGAGGTTTTTCATGATCGGCATTTCCAAGCTCTATTGCGGCGCCGTCGAGGCCGCCGATGCCCTTCGCTACAATCGCCACTCCGGCCAGCTGCCGTCGCACCTGCTCCAGTTCTCCGCGGACAAAAAGCCCGTGGTGGTTTGGAACATGACAAAGCGCTGCAATCTCAAGTGTGTGCACTGCTACGCCAAGGCCGTCGAAGTCGATGGACAGGACGACATCAATACCACCCAGGCCAAGGCGCTCATCGACGATTTGGCCGCTTACGGCGCGCCCGTCATGCTCTTTTCCGGCGGCGAGCCGCTGGTGCGCAAGGACCTGGTCGAGCTGGCCAGCTACGCCACGGGCCGTGGCATGCGCGCGGTCATTTCCACCAACGGAACCCTCATCACCAAGGAGAAGGCCCGCGAACTGAAAAGCGTCGGCCTGTCCTACGTCGGCATCTCCCTTGATGGCGGCGAGGAAATCCACGACAAGTTCCGCGCCGTGCCCGGCTCCTTCAAGAAGGCCATCGAGGGCGTGGAGAACTGCATGGCCGAGGGCCTCAAGGTCGGCCTGCGCTTCACCATCAACAAGCGCAACCAGGGCGAGGTGCCCACGCTGTTCAAGATCGTGCGCGAGCTCGACGTTCCGCGCATCTGCTTCTACCACCTGGTGTACTCCGGCCGCGGCTCGGAGCTCATCAAGGAGGACCTGGACCACGCCGAGACCCGCGCCGTGGTGGACCTCATCATGGACGAGACCCGCGCGCTGTTCGACGCGGGCCGCCCCAAGGAAGTGCTCACCGTGGACAACCACGCCGACGGCCCGCACGTTTACTACCGCCTGCTGAAGGAAGACCCCAAGCGCGCCGCCGAGGTGATGGAGCTGCTCCAGATGAACGAGGGCAACAGCACCGGACGCGGCATCGGCTGCATCTCCTGGGACGGCAAGGTCCACGCGGACCAGTTCTGGCGTCAGCATGTGTTCGGCAACGTTTTGGAGCGCCCCTTCTCCCAGATTTGGGACGACCCGAACATCGAGCTGCTGCACAAGCTCAAGGACAAGAAGCCCCATGTGAAGGGCCGCTGTGCCACCTGCAAGTTCCTGAACATCTGCGGCGGCAACTTCCGCGCCCGCGCCGAGGCCTTCTACGGCGACATCTGGGCGCAGGACCCCGCCTGCTACCTGACGGACGACGAGATCAGGAAAGACTAACGCTCTGGATTGATTACCGATGCGAAACAGGAGCCTCCGCAAGGAGGCTCCGTCGCTCCGAGCCATACGAGGCGAAACGCCGCAAGGGCGTCTCGCGGATGCTCAACGAGGAGAAGCGCCATGCTCGATTCCGATTTCCACCGTGGCCGCCGTTTGCGCATGAGCCCCGGCGTGCGCGCCATGGTGCGCGAGAACCACGTCCGCCCCGAAGATCTGGTCATGCCCTATTTCGTTGTCGAAACCGACGACAGCGCCTTCAAGAAGCCCATCGGCTCCATGCCCGGCCAGTTCCAGCTTTCCCTGTCGGAGTTGGAGAAGCAGGTCGGCGCCGCTGTCAAAAACGGCCTCGCCAGCGTGCTGCTTTTCGGCATTCCCAAGCACAAGGATGAGGCGGGCTCCCAGGCCTACGCCGACGAGGGCATCGTTCAGGAGGCCGTGCGCCGCCTGAAGGACCGCTTCCCCGAGCTGGTTGTCATCACCGATGTGTGCCTGTGCGAATACACCTCCCACGGCCACTGCGGCATTGTGCACAAGGGCGGGGAGATCCTGAACGACCCCTCGGTGGACCTCATCGCCAGGGCCGCGCTTTCCCATGTGCGCGCCGGGGCGGACATGGTGGCCCCCTCGGACATGTTCGACGGGCGCATCCTGGCCATCCGCGACACCCTGGACGAGAACGGCTTCGCCGCCACGCCCATCATGAGCTACGCCGTGAAGTACGCCTCGGCCTATTACGGGCCCTTCCGCGAGGCGGCGGAGAGCACGCCTAAGTTCGGCGACCGCAAGACCCACCAGATGGACCCTGCCAACAGCCGCGAGGCCCTGCGCGAGGCAGCCGCCGACCTGGACGAGGGCGCGGACATCCTCATGGTCAAGCCGGGCCTGCCGTACCTGGACATCATCCGCCAACTGCGCGACACCTTCGAGACGCCCATCGCCGCTTATAACGTGAGCGGCGAGTACAGCATGATCAAGGCCGCCGCCGCCAATGGCTGGATCGACGAGCAGCGCGTGGTCATGGAGACGCTCACCAGCTTCAAGCGCGCCGGGGCGGACATCATCCTCTCGTACCACACTGAAGACGTCCTGCGCTGGATGAACAAATAGGACAGGGGCATCATGCACGATCATTCCAAAGGACATCCTGGCGCGAACGTGGGCGGGCATCCCGGCTCTGGCGTGGGCGGACACCCTGGCTCTGGCGTGGGCGGACACCCTGGCTCTGGCGTGGGCGGACATCCTGGTAGCCATGCGGGCGGACACCCCAGCGGCATGCGCCCCGGCCATCCCGGCGGCCATTCTGGCAGTCATCCGGGCGAGCATCCCATCTCCGGCCCCAAGGACGGCGTTCCGCAGCTTCGGCTCATCGCCTGGGAAGTGACACGCTCCTGCAACCTGGCGTGCAAGCACTGCCGGGCCGAGGCGCACCCCGAACCCTACGAGGGCGAGCTGTCCACCGAGGAGGCCAAGGCCCTCATCGACACCTTCCCCGAGGCCGGCAGCCCCATCATCATCTTCACCGGTGGCGAGCCGTTCATGCGCCACGACATCTTCGAGCTGATCCCCTACGCCAAGAGCAAGGGGCTTCGGTGCGTCATGGCCCCCAACGGCACGCTGCTGACGGCCGAGAACGCCCAGCGCATCAAGGACTGCGGCATCGAGCGCTGCTCCATCTCCATCGACGCGCCCGACGCCGCCGGCCACGACGAGTTCCGTGGGGTCAAGGGCGCCTTCGAGGCCTCCATGAAGGGCATCGAGCACCTGAAGTCCGTGGGCCTGGAGTTCCAGATCAACACCACGGTGACCAAGGACAACCTCCACCAGTTCAAGGAGATTTTCCACTTGGCGGAGAAGCTGGGCGCCAGCGCCTGGCACATCTTCCTGCTGGTGCCCACGGGCCGCGCGGCGGAGCTGGGCGCTCAGGTCATCACCGCCGGGGAATACGAGGAAGTCCTCAATTGGTTCTATGACTTCCGCAAAACCACGAACATGCAGCTCAAGGCCACCTGCGCCCCGCACTATCACCGCATCCTGCGCCAGCGGGCCAAGGAGGAGGGCGTTCCGGTGAACTTCGAAACCTTCGGCCTCGACGCCGTGAGCCGTGGCTGCCTGGGCGGCGTGGGCTTCTGCTTCATCTCGCACTCCGGCATTGTGCAGCCCTGCGGCTACCTCGATCTTTACTGCGGCGATGTGCGCAAGACGCCCTTCCCCGAGATTTGGAAGAGCTCCCCGGAGTTTTTGAACCTGCGCAACCCCAAGGTGTACGAGGGCAAGTGCGGCGTGTGCGAATACGAGAAGGTTTGCGGCGGTTGCCGTGCACGGGCCGCCACCATGCGCGGGGGCTACCTGCGCGAGGAGCCGCTGTGCTCCCATACGCCGGTGAAGCTGGCCAAGCTGGCACAGGGTCACGCGACTCAGGACGTGACCCAGGGCGCGGAGGAGTAGGCCATGGATTCCTACGACAAGCAGATCCTGGACATCATCCAGTCGAGCTTTCCGCTCTCGCCCCGGCCTTACGAGGTTGTGGGCGGGCAGGTGGGGCTCACCGAGGGCGAGGTGCTGGCCCGTGTGCGCCGCCTCAAGGAGGAGGGCGTCATCCGCCGCATGGGGGCCAACTTCGGCTCCCGGCAGCTGGGCTGGAAGTCCACCCTGTGCGGGGCCGAGGTGCCGGAGGACAAGCTGGAGCTCTTTGTGGCCGAGGTGAACAAGCACAGCGGCGTAACGCACAACTACCTGCGCGCGCACAAGTTCAACGTCTGGTTTGCGCTCATCGCGCCCAGCACGGAGGCCGTGGAGGCCATCCTGGCGGACATAACGGCCAAGACGGGCGTGGAGATCATGAACCTGCCCGCCAGCACCCTGTTCAAGATCAAGGTCGATTTCAACATGGGCAGCGGCGAGTAGCCAGCGCCCCGCTCAAACACAAGCCCAGGAGCCACCCATGATCCTTTCGCCCTCGCTGCTCTCCGCCGACTTCGCCCGCCTGGCCGACGAGTTGGCCGCCCTTGAGGCCGCAGGCATCAAATGGGCGCACCTGGATGTCATGGACGGCTCCTTCGTCCCCAACATCACCTTTGGCCCCCCGGTCATCGCGGCCATGCGCAAGACCAGCTCGCTGTTCTTCGACTGCCACCTGATGATCGACGAGCCGGGCCGCTACATCGACGACTTCGCCAAGGCCGGGGCGGACCTCATCTGCGTGCACGCCGAGGCCACCAACCACCTGGAGCGCACCTGCGCGGCCATCGCCCAGGCCGGGGCCAAGCCCGCCGTGGCGCTGAACCCCGCCACCCCGCTGGAGGTGGTGCGCTACCTGCTGCCGCAGCTGTCCATGGTGCTCATCATGAGCGTGAACCCGGGCTTTGGCGGGCAAAAGTTCATCCCCTTCTGCCTGGACAAGGTGCGCGAGCTGAAGGCCATGATCCGCGAGGCGGGCGCTTCCACCCTCATTCAGGTGGATGGCGGCGTGACGCTGGACAACTGCGCGGAGCTTGTGGCCGCCGGGGCCGATGTGTTGGTGTCCGGCTCGGCGTTTTTCGGCGCGCCGCCCCTGGACGAGCGCCACCGCCAGTTCCAGGCCCGCTGCGGCGGCTAGGGTTTCACTTCTCCCCAAACTTCCGGGCGGTTGCAAAAAACGGCAAGCCTCGCTATAGTTGGATAAGAATGGGCTATACTCCCATTCCCACTTTCGGAGGCCTTGATGTCGCGCATTCTCCGCCTGGCTTGCATCCTTTCGCTTGTTGTTCTCGGCGGCCTCGTTGTGCTTCCGGACCCGGCCCGGGCTGAGGAACGCCTCGGCGTCGTGGTGCTGCACGGCAAGAACGGCGCTCCGGACAAGCATATTATCGAGGTGGTGCGCGTGTTGCGCAATGTGGGGTGTCTTGTGGCCGCCCCGGAGCTGCCGTGGTCGCGCAAACGCCATTTCGACGTGACCTATCAGCAGGCGCTGGTGGAAATCGGCATGGCCGTGCAGGACCTGCGGCTGCAGGGCGCCACCCGTGTGGCCTTGGTGGGCCACAGCCTCGGGGCCAATGCTGCCCTGGCCTATGCCGCCAGCCGTGGCGGCATCGCCGCCCTGGTGCTCATCGCCCCCTCCCACGACCCGGAACGCCACCGCGACGTGTTCATCGCCGACGTGCACAAGGCGCGCGAGATGCTGAACACCGGACGCGGGCGCGAGCGTTCGCTGTTCATGGACCTCAACCAGGGCAAGGACTACGACCTGTCCACCACGGCGGAGGTGTACCTGAGCTACAACGACCCGGAGGGAGCGGCGGTGATGCCGCACTCCGCCGCGCAGATCAACCCGGCTGTGCCCATATTGTGGGTGGTGGGGAGCAACGATTCGTTGTCGCGCCTGGGCCGCTATTACGCCTTTGAGAAAGCGCCCAGGCACCCCAAAAGCCGCTACGAGGAGATCCTGGCGGATCACTTGACGGCCCCGGCCGCCTCCGCGCCCATGGTGGCGGAGTGGCTGCGCGAGCTGATGCAGTAGCCGCGCGCTAAGGCTGCTCCCCTTACTTCTACCGCACTGGCTACCGTACAATCCGGCCTGGGTCGTTGTACACCCAGAAGCTGTCGGCCTTGATGTTGCCGATGAGCGTGAGCCCGATTTTGCGCGCCAGCTCCACGGAAAAGCTGGTGGCCACGGCGGTGCTGGCCAGCACGGAAACGCCGATGCGCACGGTCTTGAGCAGAATCTCCGAGGCCACGCGCCCGGTGGAAACGATCATCTTGTCCCCGGTATTCACTCCTTCCAAAAAGCACTGGCCCACGATCATGTCGATGGCGTTGTGCCTGCCGATGTCCTCCCGGAACAGCAGCATCTCCCCTGGGGTGCACAGCGAGGAGTTGTGGCAGCCGCGCGTGCGGCCATACAGCGTGCTGCGGTGCTTCAGCTCCGCCGCCAGGGCCAGTATCTGCGCCGGGGTCACC